>NZ_JBEXPH010000005.1:0-110938 GCF_040611955.1 Streptomyces sp. NPDC006510
GTCGGCTCCCGTGGGCCGGCGATCGCGGCGGCGTGGTCGCGAGGAAACTTCATGGCACCCCCCGCCACGAATGCTTCGCATGCGCGCCGTCCGGAATGTGACATTCAGAGAGGGAACGTTGAGAGCAAAGATCACCAAAATCGCGGCCGCCGCAATACTGGCCGTCGGCTCCGCTGCCGGGATCGTCGCCACCGCCTCCGCCTCGGAGGAAACCGACACCCCCGTCCCGGCATTGAGCACTTCAGGGCAACCGGAGGAATCCGCCTCCACTCTGCCCGAGCCGCCCCGTTCCACTCTCGCCCCGGAACCAAGTGGGACAACGGTGCCTCCGGGGCCGGGCAGCACAACGGCGCCGCCCCCGGAGCCGGGCCGGACGACGGCGCCGCCCCCGGAGCAGGCCAAGGAGACACCCCCGGAGCCGGGCCGGACGTCGGGGCCGCCCGCAGAGCCGCCGCCGAGCGGCTACCACGGAAACGCGACGTACTACCAGCCCGGATTGACGGCGTGCGGCATAACGATCACGGACAGTGATTTCGCTGTGGCGCTCGACTCCAGCATGTTCGGATCCGGGTACCCGTCTCCCTCCTGCGGGAAGAAGGTCGAGATCACGCACAACGGAAAGTCCATAACCGCGACGGTCGTTGACCAGAGCCCGGGTGCGGGCAGGTATGGCCTCGATCTGACGCCCGGCGCATACGGGGCGCTCGCTTCCCTCGACCAGGGTTCGATCGACGTCACCTGGCGTTTCGTGGAGTAGTCGCCTCGCTGCCATATTGCTTGAGGGGTGGCAGAGGAAGCAGCGGGAACGTGCTGAAGAAGAGCCCCGCCCTCGCCCTCGGCAGCATCGGCCGGACCCCGTCCGGTCGGTGCGCAACTCGTTTGTCGCCGCTGCCCGAGCCGGGCGGCTCGGGCAGCGGCGACGCCCGCGTCACAGCATGAGCAGCGCCCGTACGGGGACGAGAGTGTCCGACAAGGGGCGTACGGCCATGCGCATCAGCGCAAGGGCGTTGTCGTCCCCCGCGATGCGGTTGGCACTGAGCTCACCGCAGGTCAGGCACTCATGGATGAGCGTCCATTCCCCGTCCTGCCGGACGGACAGGCTGAGCGCCGTCATCCGCCCGCCGCAGTCGGCGGCCCGGTCGCCCGGTATCCGCAGATCGACGTGCAGGCTGGTCAGGCAGTGCGGGCAGTGGTTGCGATGGGCGGTGCCCGGGGCGGTCAGTGGTACGTCGAGCCGGCAGCCGGCGCAACGGAACGCGTCGCCGTGGGCGCCGCCCGGTTTGTGCAGGACGTCCTTCCGTCTCTGCGGGCGGTGCGACGACCGCCGGGGTCCACGTCGTGGCATGGTGGGTCCTCCGTCCGTTCCTCGGTCGCTTCCGGTGGGTCACAGATCGCCGAACGCTTCGAGGGGGAAGGGCGGTTGGGCCAGCGGGCGGACCGCCATCCGCACCAGGATCAGCTGGTTGTCGTCCCCGCAGACCGGGTTCGAGGTCAGCTCGTCGCAGCGGGTGCAGCGGTGGATGACCATCCAGTCACCGGTACGGAGCACCGCGATGGAGATCGGGGTCATACGCGCCCCGCAGTCGGACGGGCCGCCCTCGACGTGGTCGAGGCAGTGCTTCGAGTGCAGGCAGCTGGGGCAGTGGTTGCGACGGCCGCCATCGGGCGCGAGCGTGGCGATGGTCAGCCCGCACCACACGCAGGTGAAGGTATCGGTCCTCAGATAAGCGCTGGGGCCGTGGTGGGAGGACTTGGACGTACGGTGCTGGGGGTTGTCGGTGGACACCCGGGTTTCTCCTTGCCGAAGAGGATGAGCAATGCAGCAGGGAAGTACCGAGCGGCCCTCGGGGGCGGCGGCCGGAGAGGTGTGAGGCGTCGGCCGGGAATCACGTACTGACGGAAAGGAAGCGCGTACCGGTCAGGTTGCGCGGGTCAGTGCGATGCCGCGGGCGCGCGTGCACGCGGCTCCGATCGCCCCGGCGCGGATGAAGACGCGGCGAGGGTGGCTCGGAACTGCTGGCCGGGGCATACATCAACTGCTTTCCAGGGCGAACGCCCATACGTCACCGACGGTCGGCACCGTGGTCGAGGTGCCAGCACCGTAACAACGCACCCCCACCGGATCCAGCGAATATCGGTGGGGACGTGTGCGGGGTGGCCAAGGGCGTGGCACACCGGGGCGCGACGCGACCTGAAAGCCATGGATATGCGTTGAACGCCGTCTTTGTACCCGACCGGTCCTACGGTGTCACGCCCTGGACTTGCCCGAAATGACAGGTATGGGGTCCGTCGGTACGTTCGCCGCAGGTCGGCCGTCCGGCCGGCGTCTCTGAGACGGAGAGAAGTGACATGTCCTCGCGAACCTTCACTGTGGCGGCCGCCGTGGTCAGCACTGCGGTCCTTGCCACCGGCATCACCTATGCCTCGAATGACGGATCCACCCAGGCCGAACCGGCCGCCGAGCGGGCCGAGCAGCCCGCCCACCGGGCCGCCCCGCCCGCCCGGCAGGCCGCCCCCGCACCGGCCCCCGTCGGCAGCGAGAGCGGAACGGAGGCCAAGGGGGACAGGGGCGGCGACCGCGAGGGCTCCGACCGGGGTGGGCGCGGCGACGAGGGCGGCGGCGACCGAGGTGGGCGGGACGACGAGGGAGGCGGCCGGGGCGGGCGGGACGACGAAGGCGGCGACCGGGGCGGGCGCGGCGACGAAGGCGGCGACCGGGGCGGGCGCGACCGCGGCTACGGCGGGAAGAGGGAGGGGAGGATCTTCTTCAACGAGCGGGAGTACGCCGCCTATCCGGGGGGCTGCGTCCCCGCGGCCAGCGGGCTGGGATCGAGCAGCTTCAGCATCTACAACGACAGCCGGCATGCGGTCGAGGTCTTTCGGGGGTTCGCCTGTGACGGCGGTTCTCCGGTCGCCACGGTCGGCCCCTATGGCAGCACCTACGGTGTCGTGACCCCTACCGTCCATGGCGGCGGGTTCATCGAAGACGGCGTCGCGGGCAGCTTCCGGGTGATCGGCTACGGCGAGGAGTGGTGACGGCCCGGCGCACCGCGAGACACGTGAAGCGGTGGGCCGGGAACTCTCAGCCCCCGGACAGCAGCGACGGCAGCTTGCGCATGTCGTCGAAGACCACGGTGTCCGGGCCTTCCAGCCAGTGCGCCGGGGTCAGCCCACCCGCGTAGCCGAAGGCTTGCATCCCGGCCGAACGGGCGGCCTGTACGCCGTACTTGCTGTCCTCGACGACCACACAGTCGGCGGGGTCGACCCCCATCCGCCGGGCCGCGTGAAGAAAGAGATCGGGGGCGGGCTTTCCGCGTGCGACCTCGGTGGCGCTGAAGATGCGTCCCTCGAAGTGCGCGTAGAGCCCGGTGTGGCCCAGGGTGTGGCGCATCTTGTCGTGGCTGCCGCTGGACGCCACGCAGGTGGGGAGCGTGAGGGCGGCCAGCGCTTCGTGAATCCCTTCCACCGCGACGAGTTCGGTCTCGACCGCGTCGTGGTGGAGGTCCTCGAAGCGCTGCTGCCAGGCGGCGGACGTGCCGGGCAGCCGGGCGTCGATCAGCTCCCCGATGGACTTGTTCGACCTGCCCACGAACTTCTCGACGACCTCCTCCGCCGTCAGCGGCCACCCCAGCTCGGTGCCCACCTGGACCTGGATGCGTACGGCGATGCGCTCGCTGTCGACGAGCACGCCGTCGCAGTCGAATATGACGAGTTCAGGAGCAGTGATCATCCGCTCAGGATAGGGACCGAGGAGCGTGGATCGTCGGCCGCTTCTTCTCGGCAGTCGCGGCAGTTGCCCGGGGTGGAGGAGCGGAAGGCCCGGTCGCAGCGGTCGCAGTTCTGGAGCAGGACCGTGGGGTGCTCCGGGGTCGGCGGGGGCGGGAGGAGAGCGGTGAGGCGGTATCGGAGGAGTTTCGCGGGGCGCTTGAGGGGCTGGGGCAGATCGTGGGTGAGGGCGTGCCGGAGAGCGGCGGGCGTGGCACCGCGCTCGAACCAGGTGGCGGCGGCGGGGGCGAGCAGGACGACGTCCTTCTCGGTGAGGGTGATCTCGGCCGCGTGCCGGTGGAGATCGGTGAGCAGCGCGGTGGCGGCGCGGAGGTACTGGGGGAGCGGGTTGCGGGGCTGGGGGAGCGGCGGGGGCGGGGGAGCGGGCGGGGGCGTTGCGGCCACGGGGTCGGGGACGAGTGCCTGGCGGCGAGGCTTGGGCGTCGGGGCCGGGCGCCGTTGCGCGGTGCCGGTCGGCTGGTTGTAGGAGCAAGTACGGGTGACCACACGCCCGTTGGGGAGGCGCTCGCGGGTACGGCTCAGGTATCCGTGGGCCTCCAGTTCGCGTAACGCGGCGGCGATACGGGCCTCGCTGTCGGGAAACCGCTCGGCCAGCGTCTTGATGCCGATCCGCGCCCCGGCGGGAAGCGACTGGATGTACGTCGAGAGCCCGATCGCGAGCAGGGAGAGCTCGCGGTGCTGGGCGAGGTGGTTGCCGATGACGGTGAAGCGGCTGGTGTGCCGGGTGTTGACGTGCATGACACCGGACGTCGGCGTGGCGCCCCCGCGAACGGGAGACACGGCGCGCGAGGGCGCGCTAACCTGCTGTGTATCCATCGGGAAGCCCTGACTTCCTTGGTGGTCAGGCCCTCGTTCGGGATCGTGACTCCCGGCCGGGGGCCGACGCATGTTTGGGGGTTGGTGCCGCGAGCATATGCCAGCGAACAACTCCGAAATCCAGCTCAGTTGGTGAACCTCACCCGTGCGAGTGACGGGCTCCTGTACGTGGCTGGGGGAAGGGTTGGGTTGGGGAAGTTTCTTCTTCCCAAAGCCTTTAAAAGCCTTTTTACGTCGGGGTCCGCCGCGTCGCGGTCAGCCGGGTCGCGGCGCACCGGGTCGCGGCTGTCGCGATCCGGTGCGGGGCGCGGACCTGGGGCGATCAGCCCTGACGTGCGTACGTGACGAACGCGGACCAGGCGCCGGGGGCGACGTCGAGGTGGGGGCCCTGGGTGTTCTTGGAGTCGCGGATGTGGATGGTGGTGGGGCAGGTTGCTACCTCGACGCACTCGCCGCCATCACCGCTGCTGTAGCTGCTCTTGCGCCAGTCGTAGGCGACCTCGATGCAGTTGCCGCCTTCGCCGTCGCTGTGGCTGCTCTTGAACCATTGCAGTTGCTCGGTGTTCATAGCTCTCCCAGCATCTTCTCGATCAGCATCAGGGACTCCCTCGGGGTGAGAGCCTGCGCTCGGATGATCCCATAGCGCTCGCTGAAGACGCGGACCTCCTCGGAGTCCGTGATCAGCCGTGGATGTCCATAGAGCTCCGTGTAAACCGCTTGCTGCCGCCCCTTGGGGGTGATCAGCGTGAACGTGCCGCCAATCGCGGCGTGTTCCTCGCGATGCGTCGGCATGACCTGGATCTCCACCGTCCGCAGCCTTCCGATGTGCATGAGCCGTTGCAACTGCTCTGCGTGGACGGCCCCGCCTCCGATTGGGCGCCGCAACACGGCCTCTTCCAGTACGTAGCTGAAGGTCGGCGCAGGCCAGCGCTCGAAGATCTGTTGCCGAGCCAGCCGGTCTGCGACCCGTTTCTCGATGGTCGCCTCGTCCAGCAACGGGCGGCGCTGCGTGAAGACGGCCCGCGCGTACGCCTCCGTCTGCAGCAGGCCGGGCACGACCTGGGCGCTGTACTCGTGCAACGCGGCCGCATCCGCCTCCACCCGCGCGTAGTTCCGGAACCAGTCCGGATGACGGGTACGCGCCCGCGTCAGCGCCTCCCGCACTTCGTCGACGGCGGCGCACAGCACCCCACCCGCATCAAGGAGCGGGTCCACGCGGATCAGGAACTCCGGCTGCGGCGTACGTACGCCCCGTTCCATCGCCGAGATCAGGTCTTCCCCGCAGTGGGCCGCGAGGCCCAGGTCCTTCTGGCTCAGGCCCGCGCGTTCGCGCAGCACCTTGATCTGTTTGCCCAGCGCTTTGAAGAGGTGCGCCGTTCCATCCGATTCGGCCGGCCGCTCCGGCCTTTCCTCGCGTTCCGCGTTCGCCATCTGCCCCGCACCGCTCTCTGTTCGCCCGGTCACGGCCGACGCCCCGCACGGCCGACAGGGCGTGCCCGTACAGCTACTCGGCGTCGTGGTGTCACTGCTGGTCAGCGTACGAGCAACCGGACACGCTGAGTCACATGAACGCCGAAATCACCCTTGTGGGCGCCGAGTTCGTCCAACGTTTCAGCGCCACCCGTCGGGGCGCGCGGCTCGCCCGTCGGCTGGCGGTGCACCAACTCGACGCGTGGGGTGTGCCGTACGGGAGTGGGCTCTCCGACGATGTCGCGTTGATCGTGTCGGAGCTGGCGGCCAACGCGGTGCTGCACGGGCTGGTGCCGGGGCGGGACTTCGAACTGCGGCTCGTCGCCCTCGCGGGCACGCTCCGTATCGAAGTGTCGGACGCGAGGGGCGAACGGGGGCCGGAGGTCCGGCTCTCTCGCCCCGGCGCGGAATCGGGGTTCGGCCTGCACCTGGTCGGGGCCCTGGCGACGTCGTGGGGCGTGAAGGACCGGGTCGTGGGCAAGACGGTGTGGGCGGAGCTGGCCACGACCCGGTGAAGGTCAGTCGAGGCGGCCGGTGTGGATCACGATGATGACGACCGCAGCCTCCGCGATCCGGCGTGCTCGCCTCAGGTGATCAGACGTGTCAACTTTGCTCCAGGCCAAGTCGTGCACGGACCTGGTCATGCGGGGCGGCTTCCGCCAGGCCGTTTCTTTAGGATCAACGCACTGCCCAACAGGAGGGTGTCTGCGCGACCGATGAGTTCCGCTCCTGTGTGCGGTCAACATCGGTGAGTCAAGCACACAGATGGGAGCAGCACATGGGACAGCTGGCCGTGGTCAACTTCGTATCGCTGGACGGCGTCATGCAATCGGTCCTCTCGGCCGACGAGGACCGGGACGGTGGGTTCGATCAAGGCGGCTGGGTGCTGCCTTATGTCGACGAGGCGGTGGAGCGGTTCATGAGCGAGGCCACGGCTAGTGCCGGAGCCCTGCTCCTGGGCCGCAGGACGTACGAGATCTTCGCCGCCACGTGGCCGCATGCCGACATGAACGACCCCGCGGTGGCCGCAATGAACGCGATGCCCAAGTACGTGGCTTCCCACACGCTCAGGGACCTGACGTGGGCGAACTCCACCCTCCTCGGCGCTGATCTGGCGGAGGAGGTCAGCCGTATCAAGGCCGCATCCGAGACCGAGACGGTGGTGCTCGGCAGCGGAGGGCTGCTCGGAACCCTGATCGAGTACGACCTCGTCGACGAGTACCGGCTGCTGGTCTTTCCTCTCGTCCTGGGTAGCGGGAAGCAGCTCTTCGCCGATGGCAAGAGCCCTCACTGCCTGACGCTTACCGCCACGCAGCCGACACCGTCCGGCGTCTTGATCAACACGTACCGCCGCCGCGCTGAAGGTTGAGGGCCCTCTTTCGGATCATCGTGCGGACCGGAGGAAGATGTCGGCAAGGTGAAGTCCGGCCAGGTGGATGGTGGCGTTCTTGTCGTAACGGTTGGCCTGCTGGTCAGCCGGGACTCGGACGACAGCGCGGATTCCGCGTCTGCGTAGATGCTGCCGGATCGCGCGTGAATCGCGCGTGATGGGGTGCGCCTTGTCGGCGAGGACCGCTTCCGGCGTGGTTCTGGGACGTCCAACGGCGGTCGGGACATGCAGGTGGCCCATGACCTGAGAGAAGGTGGGTGCATCCCCGGCCCGGCCCGCAGTGAGGACGAATGTCGGCGGCCGGCACCGTCCGTCGGAGGCGAGGGTGGACCTTTGTGGTCAGCCCGCCGCGGGAGCGTCCGAAGGCATGGTCGAGCGGCTCGCCGACCGGCGCCCCTTTTGACGGGGCCCGGCGGCGTGCTGGTGTGCACGCACGACAGTCGGGTCGACCGCGACGGCCCAGTCCAGATCGCCCTCGGCGGCAGCCCCGACCGGCCCAGTGGTCGTGCCCGGCAGATGCCCTGGTCCCGGGCGCGGGCCCCGCTCGTATGCTCGGGTTCATGACCGATCCTCAGCGCGGACGTCCGACGACCAATTCCATGCGGCGTGCCCTCAAGCGGGCCCGTGACGGTGTCGCTCTCGATGTGGCCGAGGCCGCCGTCCTGCTCCAGGCGCGGGGCGAGGATCTGACGGATCTCGCCGCTTCGGCCGCCCGGGTGCGTGACGCCGGTCTCGACGCCGCGGGGCGGCCGGGTGTGATCACGTACTCCCGCAAGGTCTTCATCCCGCTCACCCGGCTCTGCCGCGACAAGTGCCACTACTGCACCTTCGTCACCGTGCCCGGCAAGCTGCGGCGCGAGGGGCACGGGATGTTCCTGTCGCCCGACGAGGTGCTGGACATCGCCCGCAAGGGCGCGGCCATGGGGTGCAAGGAAGCGTTGTTCACGCTCGGGGACCGGCCGGAGGACCGCTGGCCCGAGGCGCGGGAGTGGCTGGAGGCCGAGGGGTACGACGACACCCTCGCGTACGTACGCGCCATGGCGATCCGGGTGCTCGAAGAGACCGGGCTGCTCCCGCACCTCAACCCGGGCGTGCTGAGCTGGACCGATCTTCAGCGGCTCAAGCCCGTCGCGCCGTCCATGGGCATGATGCTGGAGACGACGGCCACCCGGCTGTGGTCCGAGCCGGGCGGCCCGCACCACGGCTCCCCGGACAAGGAGCCGGCCGTGCGGCTGCGGGTGCTGGAGGACGCGGGGCGCTCCAACGTCCCGTTCACCACCGGCATCCTGATCGGTATCGGCGAGTCGTACGAGGAGCGCGCCGACTCCCTCTTCGAGCTGCGCAGGACCGCCCGCGCCTACCACGGCATCCAGGAAATCATCGTCCAGAACTTCCGCGCCAAGCCGGACACCGCGATGCGCGGCATGCCGGACGCCGAGCTGGAGGAGCTGGCAGCCGCCATCGCCGTGGCCCGGCACATCCTCGGACCGTCCGCCCGCATCCAGGCCCCGCCGAACCTCGTCGACGCGGAGTACGCTCTGCTCATCGGCGCCGGGATCGACGACTGGGGCGGCGTCTCGCCGCTCACGCCCGACCATGTGAACCCCGAGCGCCCCTGGCCGCACATCGATGAACTCGCCGCGAAGACCGCCGAGTCGGGGTTCGCACTGCGTGAACGGCTCACCATCTACCCGGAGTTCATCCGGCGCGGCGAGCCGTGGCTCGACCCCCGACTCCTCCCGCACGTCCGCGCGCTGGCCGACCCGGAGACGGGGCTCGCCCGCGAGGGTGCCCTGCCTGCCGGGCTGCCCTGGCAGGAGCCCGACGAGGAGTTCGGCGCCACCGGCCGCACCGACCTGCACCGCACCATCGACACCGAGGGCCGCACCGGGGACCGTCGTGAGGACTTCGACGAGGTGTACGGGGACTGGGAGGCGCTGCGCGAGGCCGCCGTGCCAGGCATGGTCCCGTCCAGGATCGACGGCGATGTGCGCGAAGCACTGAGCCAGGCGGCCGATGATCCGACGAAGCTCACCGACGAGCAGGCGCTGGCCCTGCTCCACGCGGACGGCCCGGCGCTCGACGAACTGTGCCGGATCGCGGACACGTTGCGCCGCGACGTGGTCGGCGACGACGTCACGTACATCGTCACCAGGAACATCAACTTCACCAACGTCTGCTACACCGGCTGCCGGTTCTGCGCCTTCGCGCAGCGGCGCACCGACGCCGACGCGTACACCCTCTCCCTGGACCAGGTCGCCGACCGGGCCGCGCAGGCCTGGGACGTCGGCGCGGTCGAGGTCTGCATGCAGGGCGGCATCCACCCGGACCTGCCCGGCACCGCGTACTTCGACATCGCGCGGGCGGTGCGCGAGCGCGTCCCCGGCATCCATGTGCACGCCTTCTCGCCCATGGAGGTCGTCAACGGCGCCACCCGCACCGGCATGTCCATCCGGGACTGGCTGATCGCCGCGAAGGAGGCCGGGCTCGGCTCGATCCCCGGCACGGCGGCCGAGATCCTGGACGACGAGGTCCGCTGGGTCCTCACCAAGGGCAAGCTGCCGACCGCGACCTGGCTGGAGGTCATCAGGACCGCCCACGAGGTGGGTCTGCGCTCGTCCTCGACGATGATGTACGGGCACGTCGACCAGCCCCGCCACTGGCTCGGCCACCTGCGGACGCTGGCCCGGCTCCAGCAGGAGACCGGCGGGTTCACGGAGTTCGTGACTCTGCCCTTCATCCACACCAACGCGCCGGTCTATCTCGCGGGCATCGCCCGCCCCGGCCCGACCGACCGCGACAACCGGGCCGTCACCGCCATGGCCCGGCTGCTGCTGCACCCGCACATCACCAACATCCAGACCAGCTGGGTCAAGCTCGGCACGGAGGGCGCGGCCGAGATGCTCCGCTCGGGCGCCAACGACCTGGGCGGCACGCTGATGGAGGAGACCATCTCCCGGATGGCCGGCTCCGGTTACGGCTCGTACCGCTCGGTCCAGGACCTGATCGCCATCGCGGAACTCGCGGGGCGCCCGGCGAAGCCGCGTACGACGCTGTACGGGGAGGTCCCTCAGGAGCGGGTGTCGGCGGCGGCGGCGTCCGACGGGCACCTTCCGGAGCTGCTTCCCGTGCTGCCGGACTGAGGCGGCTCAGGAGGCGGGGGCGACCGGCCCGGGAGAGGTGTCCGGGCCGGGCGGGGGCCAGAAGTCCGTCATGTGCGGCGTTCCGTCGAGGGCGGCGTCGACCCGGCCCCGGATGTAGCCGCCGGTCATGGGGCAGTCCAGGGCCTTGTCGGTGCGGCAGCCGAGCATGTGGGTGAGGACGGTCACGGCGCGTTCGAGCTTCGAGATCTGGTCGAGCATCGCGTCCCGCTGGGAGGCGATGAGGGTGAGCCGGTCCGCGACGTGCTCGCTGTCGACGATCGCGCTCGTCTCCGCGAGCGTGAGCAGGCCGTCCTCGTGCCAGAGCTGTGCGTACGCGAGCCCGGCCAGATCCTCGCGGGTGTAGTGGCGGACCCGGCCCCGGCGCTCGCTGTGCCGGACGAGGCCGCGCTCCTCGTAGAAGCGGAGGGCGGCCACCGAGATCCCGAACGCCTCCGCGACCTCGCTGATCGAGTACAGGTCCTTCATGGGCACCTCCGGCCGACGCCCGCTCTTGCGCTCAAGTTTACTTGAGCGTGAACGCTGAAGGGGTAGGTCGTCCACCTCAGGAAGGTCCCCGTGCCCGTGCCCGCCCCTGTTCCCGTCCCCGCCGCCACCCGGTCGTCCGGTGCGCCCGATCCGGCTCCGCCGCGCCCCGCCCGCAAAGGTCCAGCCACCGCCGCGATGCTGGTCGTCGGCTTCGTCCTGCTCAGCCTCAACACGCGGGTGGCCTTCGGACAGCTGGGGCCGCTCGCCCCGGTGGCCGGGTTCGGAACCGGGTCCCTCACCCTGCTCGGCCTGCTGCCGCCGCTCTGCATGGGCCTGTTCGCCCCGCTCGCGGCCACCGCACGACGACGGCTCGGCGAGGAGCGCGGCCTGTTCTGGGCAAGCGCGCTCCTGCTCGTCGGGGCGATCGTCCGTGTACTCGGCCTGCCCGGCCTGTTCATCGGAACCGTGCTCGTCAGCATCGCGACGGCCGTCGTGAACGTACTGATCCCGGTGTTCGTGCGCAGCCGGTTCGCCCCGCGCAGGGTCGGCGTGATGATGGGGGTCTACGCGCTGTCCATGGGGGCCGGTTCCGCGCTCGTCGCCGCCCTGATGGTCCCCGTCTGGCAGGCGTCCGGGCACTCCTGGCAGACCGCGATCGGGCTCGCCGTCGTCCCGGCGGCCCTGGCGGCGCTCGGCATCGCCCCCCAACTGCGGCACGCCGAGCGCGGCATGGGGCCGGACCCGGTGCGCGTGGGCGTCTTCGGCGGCAGGGGCAGCGGCGGCGGTGGCGGCAGGGGGCTGGCGTGGAGCCTGATCATCTTCTTCGGCCTGCAGACCCTGCTCTTCTACACCACCCTCGCCTGGCTGCCCGCGATCCTCGTGGACGCCGGGGTCGCCAAGGGGACGGCGGGGGGCATGCAGTCCCTCTTCATCCTCGGCGTCGCGATCGGCGGCTTCCTCACGCCGGTCCTGGCCGCCCCCCGGGCCGACCAGCGCCCCCACCTCTTCGCGGTCATCCTGATCTGCGCGCTCGGCTACGCCGGCCTGCTCGCCGCCCCCGCGAGCGCCCCCGCGATCTGGTCGCTCGTGCTCGGCATCGGCCTCGGGGGCGGCCAGGCGGTGGCCGGAGTCCTGTACGTGAAGCGGGGCCGGGACCACGACCACGTCGCCGCGCTGTCCACGGTGGCTCAGACGGGCGGCTACCTCCTTGCCGCCGCCGGGCCGGTCACCGCGTCCGTACTGCACGCCGTCACGGACACCTGGACCGTGCCCCTCCTCGCCTTCATGGGCGTGCTGCTGCTGAGTACCGTGGCGAGCCTGCGCGCGGGGCACGACCGGCCGACCGGCCCGGCCCCCGCGGGCAGGTCCTAGACCGCCGTCCGCGACGGTCGCCCTCGTGTCACTTCCGCCAGAACAGGTGGTGCGTCACGCCGCTCGGGCTGGGCACGACATCGAGGTGGAAACGGTCGAGCAGTTCGTCGGGCGACTTCCAGAGCCGTGACCCGGATCCGAGCTCCACCGGCGAGACCGCCACATGCATGGTGTCGACGAGGTCGGCGTCGAGGAACTCCCGGATGGTGGTGGCCCCGCCGCCGAGCCGGACGTCCTTGCCCTGCGCGGCTTCCCGCGCCTGTTCGAGGACCGTGGCCGGGTCGGCGTCGACGAAGTGGAAGGTGGTGTCGGAGAGCGTGAACGAGGGGCGCGTGTGGTGGGTCATCACGAACACCGGGGTGCGGAACGGGGGCTCGTCGCCCCACCAGCCGCGCCAGTCGAGGTTCTCCCAGGGACCGCGCTGGGGCCCGAACTTGTTGCGGCCCATGATCTCGGCGCCGATATTGCGTGCGTAGTCCCGCGTGAGGTAGTCGTCGAGGCCGCGGCTGCCGCCGGGGTCGGTGCGCATCGGCCAGCTCGCGGTGGCCCCGGCCCAGGAGAACATGGCCCCGGGATCGGCGTCGCCGAACGGACGCTCCAGACTCTGGTTCTCGCCGGCGCCGAAGCCGTCGCTCGAAACGTTGAAGTTCTGGACTCTCAGCAGCTGAGACACGTGTTTCCTCCGGTGTTCGTCGGTAATGGTGAGACTCCCCCGGCCCGGCAAACTCATCGCCGCAACCCGCCGGTATTTTTCTGCCGGCCAACTGCGCACATAACCACGCGTACCCGATTCCGTGACCTCTACCGACGGTTCCTGTTCGATTACAGTGCTGCGCAGTCGCAGGCAGGCCGGATTTCGGGCCGGCGGGGGAGGGGCACGGTGAGCACAGGGACCACGGCTGTGTGGGGCCGTGCCGAGCAGCAGGACTTCCGCAGCCGGGTGCGCGGCGCACTGCTGGGCGGGGCCATCGGGGACGCGCTCGGGGCCGGGGTGGACGGGCTCACGCTCGAAGAGATCCGGGCGGTCCACGGCGCCGACGCCCTCACCGACCTGGTGCCCGTGCACGGCCGACGCGGCACCGTCACCGCCGTCACCCAGCTCACCCTCTTCACCGTCGACGGGCTGATCCGCGCCCAGGTCCGCCGGGACACCGGGGCCTGGCACCCGCCCACCGATGTGCACCGGGCGCATCTGCGGTGGGCGGCCACCCAGCACGACTGGGGGCCCGACGAACGCCGCAAGGACAACGGCTGGCTCGCCCAGCAGGAGTGGCTGTACGTCCGCCGCAGCCCCACCCGGGAATGCCTGACGGGACTCGGCGACACCACCATGGGCACCCTCGACCAGCCCAAGAACCCCCAGGCGCAGGACTCGGCGGCCCTCACCCGGTCCGTACCGTTCGGGCTGCTCGTCGGCTGGGAGCCGCAGCTCGTCCTCCAGCTCGCCGTCGAGTGCGCCGCCCAGACCCACGGCCACCCCACCGCCCTGCTCTCCGCGGGCGCCCTCGCCGTCATGGTGCACGGCCTGGCCCGCGGCGAGACCCTGGACGGCTCCGTACAGCACGCGCTGGCCCTGCTCACCGAGCGCCCGGGGCACGAACCGGTCACCGAGGCGCTGAAGCAGGCCCTCGGCACCGTGCGCCAGGGCATCCCGGGACCCGCCCTGATCGAGTCGCTGGGAGCCACGGACGCCGCGGAGGAGGTCCTCGCCGTCGCCGTGTACTGCGCGCTGGTCGGCGAGGACATACGGCACGGGCTGCGGCTGGCCGTCAACCACGGCGGGCCGTCCTCGGCCACCGGAGCCCTGTGCGGGGCGCTGCTCGGCGCGCTGCACGGCGAGACCGCGCTGCCGCCCGCCTGGCTGGCCGAACTGGAGGGCCGGGCAACGGTGTTGGAGCTGGCGGACGACTTCGCCATGGAGATGACGCAGGGGCCGGCCCTGCACGGCCCGTCGGCCGCCGCACCGGGCTGGCTGGCCCGCTACCCGCGCGCCTGAACCCTCGTACGGGGGTGTGGGTACGGGACGCGGCGGCGCCCCGTAACCCGCCGGACGTCAGTCCTTCGCGCCCTCGGCAACGGCCGCGTCCCCGGAGCCGGACTGCGCCGGAACACTCGCTCCGGCCGCCGCGCCACCACCGTCACCGTCACCGTCGCCGTCCGAGTTGATCTTCTCGATGATCGCGTCGCGCTCCGGGGTGTCCTCGGGTTTGACGAAGCCGATCACGATGTAGAGGACCAGCGAGATCGCCAGCGGCAGGGCCACCTGGTACTGGAGCGCGACGTCCGTCTTCACCGAACCGTCGAGGTCGTAGTTGGTGAAGTAGAACGCCAGCAGCCCCGCCGCCCAGCTGACGAGCGCCGCCGTCGGGCCCGACCTGCGGAACCTGCGCAGCAGGCCGAGCATGAACGGAATCGCGATCGGGCCCATCAGACCGGCGACCCACTTGATGACGACGGAGATGATGTCCTTGAACGTCGGCGAGTCGATCTGGGTGGCGAGCGCCATCGACAGACCGAGGAAGCCGAGCGTGGACAGCCGCGCCGCCAGCAGACCGGCCCGGCTGCCCCAGCTGCGCGCCGACCTGGAGAGGACCGGGGCGATGTCCCGGGTGAAGACCGCCGAGATGGCGTTGGCGTCCGAGGAGCACATGGCCATCGTGTGCGAGAAGAAACCGACGACGACCAGGCCCAGCAGGCCGTGCGGCAGCAGCTGTTCGGTCATCAGGGCGTAGCTGTCCGAGGCGTCCGGCTTCTGCGCGTGGACCAGCAGCGGGGCGCACCACATAGGGAAGAACAGGACCGTGGGCCAGACCAGCCACAGCACGGCGGAGAGCCGGGCCGAACGCTTCGCGGCGGCGGCGGAATCCGTGGCCATGTAGCGCTGCGCCTGGTTCCACATGCCGCCGTTGTACTCGAAGGTCTTGATGAAGAGGTAGGCCAGCAGAAAGGTCACGGTGTACGGCCCGGCCGTCGGGTCCGTATGCCCCTCGGGCAGCTTGTCCCAGACCGTCCACAGGGTGCTGACACCGTCGAGCTCGCTCATGGCGGTGACGAGCATCGCGACACCGGCGAGGAGCTGGATGACGAACTGGCCCAGCTCCGTGAGCGCGTCCGCCCACAGGCCGCCGACCGTGCAGTAGACGGCGGTGATGCAGCCGGTGATGAAGATGCCCTGGGTGATCGAGATGCCCGTGAACACGGACAGGAGAGTGGCGATGGCCGCCCACTTGGCGCCGACGTCCACGATCTTCAGCAGCAGCCCGGACCAGGCGAGCGCCTGCTGCGTCGGGATGTTGTAGCGGTTCTTCAGGTATTCGAGCGGCGAGGCGACATGCAGCCGCGAGCGCAGCCGGTTGAGCCGGGGAGCGAAGATCTGGGCGCCGATGCCGATGCCGATGGCGATCGGCAGCGACCAGGTGACGAACGACGTGACGCCGTACTGGTACGCGATGCCCGCGTAACCGGTGAACATCACCGCGCTGTAGCCGGACATGTGGTGCGAGATGCCGGACAGCCACCACGGCATCTTGCCGTCGGCCGTGAAGAAGTCACTGACGTTGTCCACGCGCTTGTGGGACCAGAGCCCGATCGCGACCATCACGCCGAAGTAGCCGATGAGCACGACCCAGTCGAGACTGTTCATGTGCCCCCTCCTGGGGTCCGCCTTGTGAACGGGGTGCGCGCTTCGTCAGTACGGCCGTTCAGCGGGGCCCCGTGCGGGAGCGGGGACATCGGGGATTGAACCGCCTGTCCGGTATCGCGGTCAAGGTTTTGGCGGTCAGGGATGTGAACGCAGATCAGTAAGTCGAACGATTTTGCTTGCTCTCGACTTACGCGGTCGTTGTCGCCGACGTGACGGCGGACACACGATGAGCGGGCACTTCGTCAGGAACGCCGAAGAGCGCAGAAGAGCGCGGAAGAGCGCAGAGAACCGCACGGGATGCGGGTCCCGTGCGGCGGAGGAGGAGAGGGGGCGCTGTCGCAGGAGGCGGGGCTATCGCATCAGCTCGCCCGCGTTGACCAGGAGCGACTGCCCGGTGATCGCCCGCGCCCGGTCCGAGGCCAGGAAAGCGGCGGCCTCGGCGACATCGCCGTCGGTGGCCGGTTCCGGGAGCGCCATGCGTTCGGTGAGCCTGCCCAGCACCTCGGCCTCGGGCACCCCTTCGCCGTGCGCCGTGAACCGCACGTACGCCTGCACCGGCGGCCCCCACATCCAGCCCGGCAGCACCGTGTTCACCCTGATCCGGTGCGGGCCCAGCTCCTGCGCCATGGAGTACATGGCCGAGGTCAGTGCCCCCTTCGAGGCCGCGTACGCCGCCTGCCGGACCTGCGTCGGTGCGGCCACCGAGGACTGCGTACCGATGATCACCACCGAGCCGCCGCGCTCCTTGAGGCCGGGCAGGCAGGCGCGGGTCATCCGCAGCGTGCCGAGCAGATTGACGTCGATCACCGACTGCCAGGTGGCGAAGTCGGCATCCTCGACCCCGCCGAAGTAGCTGTCCCGGGCGGCGACATGGACCACCGCGTCGATCCGCCCGAACCGTTCCAGTGCCAGCGCGGCGAGCGCCTCGCACTGCGCCTCGTCGGTGATGTCGGTGACCAGCCGGGCCGTGTGCCCGCCGTCCGGGTCGATCTCCGCGGCCGACTTGGCGAGATTCGCGGCGGTGCGCGCCCCGAGCACCGCGTTTCCGCCGTCCCGCACGACCGCGGCCGCGACCCGGTGCCCGAGCCCGGCGCCCACCCCGGACACGATGACGGTCTTCCCCGCGAGCAACATCGGCGGCCTCCCGGCTCTGGCAGTACGTCTGACGGGGCGTCAGGGTAGGACGCCGCTGCGGAGTACGGAAGGGGAACGGCATGAGCGACGAGACGCGGAGCGACACGTACGCCGAACTGGCCGCGCTGGGGCCGTACGGCGTCCATCCCGGCCATGCGCTGATCACCATGGTCGAACCGCACCCGGGCCATGAGTACGCGTACAACCGCTGGTACGAGGACGACCACTACTACGCGGGCGCGATGGCGATGCCCTGGATGTTCGCCGGGCGGCGCTGGGTGGCCACCCGGGAACTCCAGGAGCTGCGCTACCCGGAGGTGTCCGCCGTCGCGCAGCCCGTCACAGCCGGCTGCTATCTGTCGACGTACTGGGTGACGGACGGGCGCTACGACGACCACATGAGGTGGACCGTCGGCATCAACCGGAGGCTCAACCGGGACGGCCGGGTCCACCAGGCCCGCACCCATGTGTTCACCGCGTTCCAGGACCACGAGGCGACGGTCTACCGGGACGGTGCGGCGGGGCCCCGGGACTTCCATGCCCTCGACCATCCCTACCGGGGGCTGGTCCTCGAAGTGATCGACGCGGAAGGGGGTGGCGCCGAAGGGGCCGGGACGCGGGGCGAGTTGCTGGAGTGGCTGCGCTCGCGGCATCTGCCGAAGCGGCTGGCCGGGTCGCCGGCGGCGATGGTGACCGTCTTCCGTCCCACGCCACTGCCGGGTGACCGGATGAGCTATGTGAAACAGGTCGAGGGAGTCGACACCCGGCTGACCCTGCTGTGGTTCCTCCAGGAGGACCCCGGGGAGTGCTGGGCCGAGCACTTCACCGGGCTCGACGCGGCGGTCGCGGAATCCGGTCTGGGGCGGGTGGAGCTGGTGGCCCCGTTCATCCCGACGGTGCCGGGCACCGATCTGTACGTCGATCGGTTGCGCTGAGCGCCTGCGGTCGCCCGGCTGCCCGTCGGGTCGGGCATCGAGCCCCCTCGGCCAGGACGGCGGACCAGTCGAGAGGGCTGACAGCGGCACCGAATCCGGCGCCGAGATGCGAACGGGAAAGACCTCGGTCAGGCGTTGATGGAACCCCTGCCGACATCACGTACGAATGCGTTCCACGCGGCGGGGACGAACGTGATCGAAGGACCCTCGGGGGCCTTCGAGTCGCGCACCGCAATTGCCTGCGTGATGGGGGACTTGACTTCGACGCAGGCGCCGTTGCCCCCGGAATACGAGGACTTCGTCCACTTGTCCGTAGCACCTTGACGAATGGCCATGTTCACTCCGGTTCAAAGAGTCGCGTGAATGAAACCAACAGCGTTCCGGTTGGTGTGATCGACGCTACTCGCCAAGCTCCTTGAGTGAAGGGGGTGTTCACTCGACCGAGTGGTATGTACCAAGTGGATCTTCCGCTCGGGGCGGGCGGCGGTGTACCTTACCGCCGCCCCTCCCGTGGCAACGCTTCATTATCCGCATTCCGGACTCAGTGGTCCGCTCGGTCGATGCTGCGCCGGGTGTAGTCCTTCACGATGTCGGTGATGAAGTGCCGGGTCTGTTCCACATTCAGCGCCTGGGCCCGCAGGTGCTCGTACATGACGCTGTACCGCTGCACATCATTGGCTTTCTCCAGATAGAGATCGCTGGTGACGCCCTCGATATAAACGACACTGGAGTCGGCGGCGTCCGGGAATTCCAGAATGGCGTACTGCCCGTTGATACCGGGGTGTGCGCCCATGTCGAACGGCAGCACCTGCACGGTCACATGCGGCAGTTGGGACAGCTCGACCAGTTGCTCCAGCTGCTCGATCATCACCTGCTTGCTGCCGACCATCCGGCGCAGCGCCGACTCGTCGATGACCGCCCACAGCCGCAGCGGATGCTCGGGATCGGTGATCCGGTCCTGGCGGCGGGCCCGGACGCTGACGCGCTTGTCGATGTCGCTCGGCGGGGCCTCCGGCAGCGCTCCGTTGATCAGCGCCTCGGCGTAGCCCCGGGTCTGCAACAGGCCCGGGACCACCTGGGGTTCGTACACCCGCAGTGATTCGGCGTCCGTCTCCAGACCGATGTAGACGCTGTACGGGATGTCGCCGAAGGCGTGCCACCAGCCCTGCTGGCGGGAGTCCTTGGCCATCTGCATGAGCGAGTCGACGATCCGGTGGTCCTCGACCTCGTACACCCCGCAGAGGTCGCGGACGTCACGCTGGCTGATGGAACGGCGACCGTTCTCCAGGCGGCTGATCTTCGACTGCGAGACCAGCAGCCGCTCCGCCACCTCCTCGGCCGTCATGCCCTTGAGCTCGCGCAGGCGGCGCAATTCCTGGCCCAACCGGCGTCGTCTGACGGTGGGATTGACGTTGGACGGCACGGAAACGGCACCTCCGGCTATGTAGCTGTGCGTATCTACTGCTCAGCAGATTGCCACCCCTGCCCCCGACCGCGCTGGAAAACGGCCACACACAAGCGCGCGGGGCAGCCGTGATTTCCGGCTGCCCCGCGCTTGGTGCGGCTCCCGAACCGGGTCATGGGACGACGGTGCGGCGGTATTCGGTTGGTGCTGCCGTGCTGCCGTGCTGCGGTGCGTGCGACCCCGGGCGTGGTGTGCGCCTAGTGGGCCGCGGTGTGCGCCATGCTGCTGCGGCGTGACTGCGACTGCACTTGCGGTTGCAACGGAACTCCGGCCGCCTGGTTGCGGCGCGGCTGTGCGACCGCCCCGTTCTGAACGTCCATCACGGCGTGCGCCACGAGTCCGCCCATGGGGTCGTGCCTGATCAGGTCCCGGAGCCGGGAGCGTGATGAACGCCCCTCGTTCCCGGGATAAAGGTGCTTGCCGAGTCCGACCGCGTGGGCCAGCGCGGCGAGCGCCGCGGTCCGCGGGTCCGGCGGTACGCCGGTGCGGATCGCACTGTCCAGCCTGGCTCTGATGTCCCGGCTGATTGCCGTGTCCGTCGCCTGGTAGCGAGTTGTCGGCAGCACTCCGCACATCTGGCCCGCCACGGCATGCACCATGCCGCACCGCCCCAGATGAGCGAGGTAGATCTGACGCAGCCCCAGCCGGGGCCCGCCAATCCAGTGGACCGCCCGAACCGGGCTGCCGCGTCGCCGCAGCAGTTCCAGTGCGGAGTCCAGAGTCGGATCTCCTGTCGGCCGTGGCATCACCACGGCGATACGATCCCCGTCAGGGGCTATCCGTCCTGCCAGAGCCAGCTCCACTAGCTGAGCTCCGGCGAGGCCGAGGTCGAGCGACTGCGGCTGCGCTGTGGTACCCGTGGTCGGGTCCAGAGCGAGCAGCAGAAGCTCCTCCGGAATTGTTCTGCGGCTCCTGCCCATCCATGCCTCCCCGCGTGGATGAATGACAGGGTGACCCCTCTCACATTGGTCTGTCGAGAGTGCCTGGGTGCTTTGTAAGGGAACCAGTAGGTATGTCGTTCTCGTCTAGCAGCCGGGCCGGTGGTTCACACGGGACACTGGTAGATGGTTCGGACAGCGCGGGGGTGTCCCCCGTGCCGCATGGAGGAGGCATCGGTGGCGGGCGAGTCCCCCGACAAGTCGGAGCAGCAGAAGTCGTCGGGGACGGCTCGGAGCGAAAGCGATCCGCGGCTCGCCGTTTTCCGTGAACCGTCCGCCGATGACGCGGTCGCCGGAAAGACGGACACGGCCACGGCCATCTTCAGTACGGGACCGGTCGCCGGGGACGGCGAGGCAGCGGAGTCGGACACGGCCACGGCCGTCTTCCGCACGATGCCGTCCGGGGACGGCGAGAGCGGCGAGGACAGCGCGGACGGTGCCGGCTCGGAGGCCGAGGGCTCCGGCGGCGCTGTGGGCGCCGAGGAGGCCGCCGGGGCCGGGAAGGGTGCCGAGGCTCCGGAGGAGGCGCCTGAGGCGCCTGAGACCCCGGAGGGTGTGGATGCGGCCGGGTCCGCTGAGTCTGCTGAGCCCACTGAGGCCTCGGAGGGTGCGGATGCGGCTGAGCCGGCCGGCGATGCCGACGCCGATGATGACGGCGATGACGATGCGGAGAGCGCGTCGGCGGATGCCGTAGCGGACGAGGAGGGAGCGGCGAAGGCCGCCGAGGACTCCGAGGCCGCCGAGAGCTCCGAAGCCTCTGAAGGCTCCGAGGAGGGCGATGCGCGGCTGCGTGCGGCCGTCGCTGCCTGGGTGTCGAAGGACGACGACGCGGACGACGAGGGCGCGAAGGACGACGACGACGCGAAGACCGCCACGTCGGAGGACGGGGCTGCGGACGACGCGGACGAGGACGCGGACGACGTAACTCCGGGAACGCCTGCCGCGCCGGCCGAGGATGATGCCGATGCCGATGCCGAGGTGTCCGACGACAAGGCCCCCTCCGCCGAGGAGAAGAAGGCTGTCGCTGGGGGCGACGGCGACGGCGACAGCGGCGACGCCGCCGCCGAGGACGAGCGCGGGATCGATCAGCCGACCGCCATCTTCAGGGCGCCCGCCGCACCCAAGGTCGACCAGCCGACGACCGCGCTGAAGATCCCCCCGCTCGATCCGAAGCCCGAGTCCGCCGCCGAGCGGACCAGCAAGTTCGTACCGCTGCGCGGCGACGACGTACGGCAGGCGCCCGCGCCCCGTAAGCCCGAGGTGCCCGCCGCCTCCGCCGCGAGGCCCGGTACGCCGCCTCCCGCCGCGCTGTCCGGCGCCGAGCGGACCACGCAGCAGCCGATGCCGCCCAAGCCGCCGCTCGACCTGCTGGCCGAGCTGACGAACACGCCTCCGCCCCCGGAGACGCCGGTTCGCACCGCCGTCCGCCGGGTCAAGATCTGGACCCCGCTGGTCCTGCTCCTGCTGATCGTCTTTGCGATCGCGCAGACGGTACGTCCACTGCCCACGCCCACCCTGGCGCTCTCCGCGGACCCCACGTACACCTTCGGTGGCGGGAAGCTGGACATGCCGTGGCCCGGCGAGGGGCAGGGTGCGGTCGAGGTCGAGGGCGTCGGTTCGCTCGGCACGTACGGCAACCAGAAGGCTGCGCCGATCGCGAGCGTCGCGAAGATCATGACCGCGTACGTGATCCTCAAGGACCACCCGATCACCGGTAAGCAGAACGGTGGCCTGATCGAGGTCGACAAGAAGGCGGGAGAGGAAGCCAACCGCCCGGACGAGTCGACCGCGCCGATCAAGGAAGGGCAGAAGTACACGCAGCGCCAGATGCTGCAGCTGCTGATGATCCCCTCCGGGAACAACGTGGCGCGGCTGCTCGCTCGCTGGGATGCCAAGACCGAGGATGCCTTCGTCGAGCGGATGAACGCGGCGGCCAAGGACCTCGGCATGACGGACTCGACGTACACGGACCCGAGCGGTCTGGAGTCCTCCACCAGGTCCACGCCCGCCGATCAGCTCAAGCTGGCCAAGGCGGTCATGCAGAACGACGTCTTCCGCGAGATCGTGAACATGCCCCAGGCCGACATCCCAGGCATCGGCAAGACCATCTACAACAACAATGTGATCCTGCTGGAGCCCGGGGTGAGCGGTATCAAGACCGGTTCCTCGACTCCGGCCGGCGGCAACCTGGTCTGGGCGGCCGACACGATCATCGACGGCAAGAGCCGCCGGATCGTCGGCGCGGTGATGGGGGCCCAGTTGGACGGCACCCTGGACGCCAAGCTGCAGCGAGCCATACAGAACAGTCTGAAGCTGATCAAGGCCGCTCAGAAGGGCGTCGTTTCCGCTGCTGTCGTCAAGAAGGGCGATGTCGTCGGGTATGTCGACAACGGACTCGGTGGCCGGACCCCCGTGGTTTCCACCAAGGACCTCAAGGCGATCGGCTGGGGCGGGCTCACCGTGAGTCTCAAGATCGGAGCGGGCGACAAGCCGATCCCGCACTCCGCGAAGGCGGGCACCACGGTCGGTGAGGTGACGGTCGGCACGGGTACCGGCAAGGTCTCGGCTCCGGTCACGCTCCAGTCGGAGATGACGGAGCCGACCTTCGGGGACAAGCTGACCCGGATCGGCTGAGCCGGATCGGCTGAGCCGGATCGCCTGACCCGGTTCGTCCGACCGGGATCGTCCGACCCGTTCGGACGGCCCGGTTCGGCCGACCGGGCCGACGGGGAACGGCCCGATGGCCGGAACGACCTGATGAAGAAGGGGGTGCCGATCCCGGCACCCCCTTCCGTACTGCGTACGTGTTAGCGTCCCGAGGCAACTCGATGACGCCGGGACGGCGTCCTCATGGGTGCGCAGGGTACGGGGCACGGGGCAGGCGGGATTCGGGGAGACGGGGAGAGCCGTAGTGACCACGGCGGAGCCGGGGCCCGGCCATGGGGCGGCCGACAGCACGGGCATAAGGGGCAGCGGCATCGGCGGCAGGAGCGGCGGCGGCAGCACACGGACGGCCGCGCACGCCCCGGACGCCACGTCGGCGCAGGAGGACGCGGAAGCCCGGGACGCCGCCGCGCCGCGCACCGACCCGTCGCCCGCGGACCAGTCCCGCAGGGTCCGCGCCCGGCGGCTGCTGCGGCATCCGGTGACGATCGCGACGGCCGCCGCCGCGGTCACCCACCTGCTCTGGTTCTTCTTCTTCGCGAACAGCGGCGGCGACCTCGCGGCCCAGGATGCCTGGGCCGAGTTCGTCGGCCGGCATCCCGGGACCGCGTACAACCTGGCCTGGTACGGGGGCATGCACCCCGTCTCGTACAGCGTCGTCTCGCCGTATCTGATGTCGGTGCTCGGCGTGCGTACGACGATGATGGTCGCCGGGACCGTGTCGGCGGCGCTTACCGCGCTGATCCTGGTCCGGGTCCGGGCCGTCCGCAACCCGCTGGCCTGCTCGCTCGCCGGGGTGTTCGCGTATCTGTGCAACGCGCTGTCGGGGCGGGTGACCTTCGGGCTCGGCATGATGTTCGCGGTGGGCGCGACGGCCGCGGTGTTCTGCTGGCCCTACCGCTGGCGGTACAAGCGGTGGGCGAAGGCGGCCGTCGCCGCACCGCTCGCAGGCCTCGCGACGGCCAGCAGCCCCGTGGCCGGACTTTTCCTGGGAGTGGTCGCCGCCGCGCTGTTCCTGAACAAGCGGCGCCCCGGCGCGTACGCGCTGGGCCTGGCCCCGGTCGCGGTGGTGGCGCTGTCCGCGTGGCTGTTCCCGTTCTCCGGTACGCAGCCGATGTCGATCGCGACCCTGTCGCTGCCGTTCCTCTTCTCGGTCCTCGTCTTCGTCCTCGTACCGCGCGACTGGAAGACGGTCCGCACCGCGGCCGCCGTGTACGGCGTCGGGACGCTGCTGACCTATGTGGTCGACTCGCAGATCGGCTCGAACGTCACCCGGATGGCGATGCTGTTCGCCGGAGTGGTGCTCCTCGCCGCGCTGCCGTACACCACGCCGCGCTCCCGGCGCTGGTACGCGCTGATCGTCGCGTTCGCCGGGCTGAACTTCTGGATCGGCTTCAAGGGCGTCGACGACATCGTCCGCACCGCCCCCACCGCCTCCTGGGCACGTGAGCTGGCCCCGCTGGTCAATGAGCTCCAGCAGGTCGGCGCCGAGCGGGGCAGGGTCGAGGTCGTGCCCGCGAGCAGCCACCGGGAGGCGTCCGCGCTCGCGCCGTACGTCAATCTGGCCCGGGGATGGAACCGGCAGGCGGACATGGAGCGCAACCCGCTCTTCTACGACGACACCCTGGACAGCGCCAACTACCGGCAGTGGCTCGACCGTTGGGCGGTGCACTACGTGGTGCTGCCCAAGGGGACGCCGGACTCCAACGGCGCGGTGCAGGAGGCGCAGCTGGTCGACGAGGGGCTGCCGTATCTGAAGCCGGTGTGGTCCGACGCCAACTGGCGGCTCTTCGAGGTGGACAGCCCGGTGCCGCTGGCCGATCCGCCGGCCACGGTGGACCGGGCCGAGGCGGGCGAACTGACCATCCATGTGAAGACGCCGGGCCGGATCCTGATCCGCGTCCCGTACTCGCCCTGGCTCGCCCTGGTCGACCACGAGGGCAAGAGCGTGGAGCGGCCGCAGGAGACCGAGGAGTCCAAGCGGCGCACGGACGAGAACACTCCGCGGACCTTCGTCAACACCAACGGCTGTCTGCTCAAGGTCGAGGAGGACGCGGACGGCGACGAGTGGACGGAACTGCTCGCGCCGCGGCCCGGTGTGTACCGGCTGGCCGCCCCCTACCAGCTGTCACCCGGCACGCCGTGCCCGGAGGAGCTGCGCTGACCCCGGCCGTCGCCCGCCGTCCGCCGCCCGCTGCGGGCGCTTCGCGCCTCCCGCAGCGGGCGGCCGCGCGCTACAGGCGCTTCGCGCTGCGCAGCGTCGCCGCGTAGTAGCCGTTCCCGTCGAGACGGGACGTGCCGCCCTTGTCGCCGATGGTCGGGCCGTTGGCCTCCTCGCGGCTGGATATGAAGATCTTGTGGCCCTCGGTGTCGTGCCCGAGATATATGCCGACGTGGTCGAGACGCTGCTTGGTGCGCTGGTCGAGCTTGAAGAAGACCAGGTCACCGGGTTGCAGCACATCGATGTTCTTCGGCCGGTCGGCCGGTGTGATGCCCTTCAGGTCGATCACGTCCGTACCGCGTTGGGAGCGGGCCATGCCGTTGGCGGTACGCGGCAGGCCGTCGCCGGCCTTGTCGGTGGCCATGAGCGGGTAGCGGGCCCGGTAGCCGAACACCGTACGGATGAAGCCCGAGCAGTCCATCGAGCGGGCGCGCTCGGTCCGGGGCTGCATCGTCATGCCGTTGCGGAAGGTGTACGGGATGCCGAGGTAGTCGTAGAAGTCGGACTCCTCCAGCCGCAGGTCGTTGCCCTCGCTGCCGTTCGGGTTGAGCGGGCCGAAGTTGGCGTCGCCCGCATAGGGGACCCCCTCGTCGTCCTTCTTGACCGGGGCGTCGGCGACGTACTGGAAGGCGGTGGCGAAGAGGTCGTCCTCCTCGCTGCCGAAGAACTCCTTGAACCAGTCCTTGAACCACTTCTCGTTCTCGGCGCCCTTCTTCCACTGGTACGGCATCAGCCGCACCCAGTCCTCGGTGACGACCTTGGACGTGGTGGTGCTGGGCTCGGTGAAGGTGCGGCTGGGGCCGGTGAGAGTGGCGGTGCGGGCGCCGTCGGTGAAGCTGGCGAGGATCTCGCCGTCGGCGCCGCGCAGCAGGGTGCGGGACGGGTTGCGCAGCCGTTCCCAGCGCTGTTCGCCGTTCTTCAGGTTCGACGTCTTCAGCGCCGGATTGTCGGTGACGGCCTGCACGGCCGGGGCCTTGGCCTGTTCGTCCTTGCGCAGTTCGACGGTGAGGTAGGCGCTGCCGGCGAGCAGAGCGGTCACCGTGACGGCGTGCAGCACCTGGCGGGGGCGGCGCTTGGTCTTGGCACTCATGAGTCAGTCAGCTCCGGAAGGTCGGGTCAGACGGTCGGCAGCGCGCCGAGCAGGATTCCTGCGGTGAGAACGACATAGGCCATGAGCGTCACCGAGCCGGTCGCCAGCAGGGTCGCGCCCTTGGGCTGGCGGACGAGCTGGTACGCGATCAGGCCGGGGACGATGAAGCCCAGGGTCTGGTTGGTGTACATCAGAGGGAACTCGATCGACAGCACGATCATCAGCGTCGCCTGGAAGATGACACCGGTGAGGACCACGGTGGAGAACAGCCGCTTGCCGTAGAGGATCACGACCTTCTGGAGGCCGAGCACCGCGACGTACGTCAGAACGGTCACGCCGACCACCATGGCCGCGCGCTGGAGGTCCTCGACGAGGGTGAGCGCCAGCCAGCCCGGGGTGATCATCCCGCCCGGGGAGAGGTTGGTCGTCAGATAGCAGACCAGCGAGAACATCAGCCCCAGGGCGATGCCTATGGCGGCAATCTCGGGGGTGAGGACGGAGGGGATCAACGGGGTTCTCCTGGGTATTCCTGCTGGGCCGGGGCGGGCGGCCGGACCGGCTCGAACATGCCGCGGACACGGGGTGCGGGTGGTTCGGCCGGGTCTTCCGGACTCTGCTGCGGGTGCGGACCCGACTGCGGTTGCGGCTGCTGCGGTACGGCGGCCGGGCGCAGGGGCTGCTGGTACCGGGCCTCGTACGCCTCGGGGTAGGGCTGGTACGGGTCGATGTGCGGGGTGTAGCGGGGGAGCGCCAGGGTCTCGTCATGCCGCGGCTGCTGGGGTTGCTGCGGCTGCTGGGGTGCCTGGGGCTGGAGTTGGGGCTGGGGCTGGGGCGACTGGCGCCGCTGGGTCGGGACCGTCGGGAAGAGCGAGGGGACCGGGCCGTCGGCGTGCGGGGTTCCCTGCGGGGATTCGTGCGGGGATTCCTGCGGAGCGGCCTGTTCCGTGGTTCCGCCGGGGGTTCCGCCCTGCGTCTCGCCCGGCATCTCGTCCGGCGTCTCGTCGGCGGGCAGCTCGGCGAGGTGTTCCAGGAGCAGTTCGCCCTGCCCGTGGATGTTGCCGATCGCGACCAGCGACGACTCCGGCCCGAGGTGCCCGAGCAGCTGGTTCATGAACTCTTCGGGGTCGCGTTTGTCGCCCCCGAGGTCGACCGCCGTGTGGCGCCACTCGGAGGGGATCGCGTCGATGGCGCTCTTCGCCGGGTGACCGATCACGAACACCTTCTCCGGCTGGAGATCGGGAATGATCTGCCCCATCTGGCCGTTGCGCTCGACCCGGTCGGGGCGGCAGTTGATCACGACGTTCAGCGGCCGTTCGATCGCCCCCAGATCGAGCAGCTGGTTGATGTTCATCAGCGTCGACTCGGGGTCGTTCGCCGCGAAGACGTTGGCGAAGCGCAGCCGCTTGTCGTCGTGGGTGCGGTACCGCTCGACCGAGAGGACACCCGGGTCCGGCGGGGCGTCGTACATGCCCTGGAGCGCCGTCTGCCGGTCCACACCGAGGAGTTCGGCGACCGTCAGCGCGATCGCCACGTTCTCCTTGAACGTGAACCAGCTGAAGCCGCGCAGCTCCTCGTCGCTCACGGTCTCCGGGTCCGCGTAGATCAGCTTGCAGTCCCGGGCGTCAGCCTCCTCCTGGAGGATGTGGAAGCGGTCCTGCTCGGCGGTGACGCAGATGCCGCCCTCCGGCATGGAGCGGCACAGCGAGCGGGCCACGTCGTCGAGCGTGGGGCCCATCTCGGCCAGGTGGTCCTCACGCACGTTGCACAGCACGCCGATCGTCGACCGGATCAGCTTGGACTGGTTGATCTCCTGGAGCGCCGGCATGACCGCCATGCACTCGATGACCAGCGCGTCCGGGTTGTAGGAGGCCGCGCGCCGCACGATGCCGATCTGCTCCACGACATTGGCGATGCCGAACTTGCGGTAGACCGGCTCCTCGGTGGCGTCCGGATGGATGAAGCGGGCCGCGGTGCCGGTCGTCTTGGCGACGGTGACCAGGTCGCCGCCGCGCAGGGCGCCCGCGCACAGGCGGGTGATGGAGCTCTTGCCGCGGATGCCGTTGATCAGCACCCGGGTGGGTATGCGCTCCAGATTGGTGAAGTGGCGCCGCTGTTCGACGATGCCGGAGATCAGGAGGATCGCACAGCACACGACGAGCACGCCGTAGAGGAAGAGCACGGCCGTTCAGTTCCTTCCGACCAGGGGAGCGCTGTCGCGTCTGCGCTGCTCCTGGAGCTGCTGCCGGACAATTTCCAGACTGCGGGTGACCGCGCCGACCTCGTCGTGGTGGTGCGGGAAGAGCACGGTGCGGCGGTCGCCGTCGGCCAGCGACTCGGCCTGCCCGGCCAGTTCGCGCAGCGGACGTACGACGACGATGTACAGCCAGCCGAGGCAGGCCACGGCAGCGGTGATGCCGAGCAGACCGGCGAGAACGGTGCGGTTCTGCAGGCTGTACTCGGGGATGGCGAGGCCGGACGCGGGCTGCCAGCTGACCACCGTCCAGCGGAGCTGCTTCGCGGCGCCGCCACCGGCGAAGGGTGCGGCGGCGGAGATCTGGACGCCGTCGCCGTCGCGGTAGACGACGGCGCCCGCGGGGGCGTTCATGCCGACGCGCTGGTTCGTGCCGGAGACCAGCTCGTCCAGCCTCTCCGGCAGGGAGTCGAAGGCGAGGTAGCCGGAGTTGCCGCCGATGACCCGGTGTTCGCTGTCGACCACCCGGACCTGGCCGAGACCGGGTCGCTTGAGCAGCGCGTTGATGAAGTCGATCCGGAACTCGCCGATCACCATGGCGCCGTTCCGGCCGGGGATCTCCGCGTACCCGACGACGGAGGGCTCCTTGCCGGATTCGTTCAGGACGCTGATGGGCTGGGTGAGCGGCTTGCCCTTGGAGCCGGTGGGCAGCGCGTGCGGCTTCTCGCCGGCGCGGGCCTGGACGGTGCCGTCGGCGGAGCGTACGTAGATCGAGCGGTAGCGCTGGTGCTCGGTGCGGGTGCGCTCCAGGACCTTCTCCATGTCGTCGGGCGTGGTGCGGTTGCCGATCAGCGAGGCGACGGACACCAGGTCGGCGTGGCCCTCGTTGAGCGCGCGCCGGACCCGGTCGGAGATGGTCTGGGTGCGCTCGCGCTGGTCGCTGACGACCTGCTCCGGTACGGCGACGGTGGAGTCGGCACGGTTGAAGAGCAGCAGCATCGGCGCGGACCAGGCCAGCAGGAGTACGCCGCAGATGACGATGAGCGCGCGGCTGCCGAGCCGGCTCCGGCGCCCCGGGCGGCCGGAGGTCTCCCCGCCGTCCCCGCCGTCCGCCGGTTCGCCGAGGAGCTGGCGGCGCAGGCGCTCAAGGGCGCGCCCGATGCGCGCCGTCTCGCCGAACCTGGGAACGGAGACCGGGCGGGTCAGATCGCCCCGGGTCAGCCGGCGGCTCTCCAGGAACAGCTTCAGCAGCGGCCGTTGGACGGTGCCGAGCAGCAGCGCCACCGCGAGTGCGCCGATGAGCAGCAGGGCGGCGGCGGAGACCAGGCCGAAGAAGGGGCCCGCGACGCGGGTCGGGTCCTCCGCGACGTCGACCATGGCGACGACGGTGAGCCCGAGGGAGGTGGCGACGGTGCCTTCGCCCGGTTGCGGTCCGGCGAGCGCGGCGTAACCGGCGACGGCGCGGTCACCGCGGACGGTGTTGCCGCGCAGGCTGCCGCTGACACCGGGGAAGCCGCCGGAGCCGGGCTCCTTGGCCTGGAGCGGGTGCTGCCTGGTCTTGGTCGCGGCCGTCTCGGCGAAGGACTTCAGCTGCTCGGCGGAGCGCTTGGCGTCCGCGCGCTGCTTCTCGGTCTTGACCTCCTCCGGCTCGTGGACGCCGTCGCGGCTGAGGATGTGGCCCGTGGTGTCGACGACGGCGATCGAGCGGAACTGACCGCGGCTGACGCCGGGGAAGCGAAGGCTGTTGGAGGCGATCAGCAGCTGCTGCGGCCGGTCCGGCCAGGACAGCAGGGCGAAGGCGAGCAGCCTGCTCTCGCCGTTCTGGAGCCGTACGATGCGCGGGCTGAGCCCGTCCTTCTGGGCGAGTTTGCCGGTGTCGATCGCGGTGACGGGGACGTTCTCGCCACGGGCGGCGAGCATCCGGCCGGACTCGATCTCGACGACGGCGGTGCCCGTCCACTTCTGGTAGACGCTGCCGATCTTGTCGAGTACGGCGTCGGGCGAGACCGGATCCCCCGCGCTGAAGAGCCCCGCGGTGCGGGTCAGGTCGGTGACGCTCTCGTCGATCGAGGCACGCATCGTGACGGCGCCGTCCTCGGCGAAGTGCTGCTGCGAGGTCAGCACCGCCTCCGGTACGGAGTCCTGGCTCGCCCTGCCCAGCCCGAGGGCGGTGATGCCCGCGAGGGAGAGCAGCAGCGCGGAGAGAACCGCGATGGGAGGCCGGATGCCACCCAGCAGCGACATATCGGCCCGCCGACGGACCTTGTGCCGCCGCTTCGAGGACGAAGCGGCCATCGTGTTCCCCTTTGACTGTCTGCTCGGTTCCGGCGTGCTGAACGAGGCACAGCCGTTTGCTGGACACAAAAGCTTTGCGGAAGGTTGCGCGGAGGGTAGTGGGTGTGAGATTTCCGACGCCCGGGGCGGGGGTGGAACCCCTGCCGCTTCTTGTCCCTCCCGTCCCTCCCGTCCCTCCCGTCCCTGTGGTCCCTCCCTGCTGGGAGGCCCGCAGGGCGCCGCGGGAGCCCGGCGGGTTCGCCGGGGCGGTCGGGCAGATCGGGTGGGTCGGGGAGCCGGGTTGGTCGGGCGGGCCGGATCGGCCGGGTTGGTCGGGTTGGTCGGGCGGGCCGGGTCAGTCCGTGGGCCTCAGACTCGCCCCGGGCTCACTCCGGACTCATTCCGGCAGGTCCTTCAGGGGTTTCAACCCGTCCTCGACGGCGCCCCGGTTGAGCAGAGTGCCCTGGGTCCGCTGGAAGGCCATCCGGTATCTGGCCCGCTCCGCGGCGGGCAGGTCCTCGGCGTTCTGCAGCGATCCGGCCAGGTCCACCAGCCGGTGGTCCTTCACCACCGCCGCGTCCGCGTCCTGCGCACCGCCGGTGTCGGTGTCGGTGCCGGAGTCCGGAGGAATCGTCAGCAGCGTCGGTACGTACCGGGCATCGACGTCCCAGTTGTCACCGCGCTTGTGGAACTCGAACCAGCCGATGACGCCTTCCTCGGTCAGCCCCGAGGGCACGTCGTGCCGCGCCACCTGATTGCCCAGGCCGTACGCGACCCACGTGGAGCCGATCTTCTCCATCGGCTGCACCACATGGGCGTGGTGGCCGATCACCAGATTGATCCCGGTCTCCCGCGCCAGCTTGCGGGCCAGCTTCAACTGCCCGTTGCTCGGGTCGGGATGGTGCTCGCGGCCCCAGTGGATGCTGAGGATCACCACCTCGGAACCGGCCTTGCGGGCGGCCTTCTCGGCGGCGGCGATCCTCTTGAAGTCGGTCTGATTGGTCAGCCACGGCTTGTCGGCCGGAACATCCCGCCCGTTGAAGCCGAAGGCGTAGGACAGCTGGGCGACCTTCACGCCCTTCACGTCCATGATCAGCGGCTTGGCGGCCTCGGCGCTGCTGCGCGCCGACCCGGTGTGCTTGAGCCCGGCCTCGTCGAGCGCGTCGAGAGTGCGCCGTACTCCGGGGGCCCCGTGGTCGAGGGTGTGGTTCGAGGCCGTCGAGCAGGTGTCGTAACCGACGTCCTTGAGCGCCGTGGTGATCTGCGGCGGTACGACGAAGTCGGGGAAGCCCTGGAACGGTCCCTGTGGCTTGCCCGCGACCGGCTCGAAGTGGCAGATCGCCAGGTCGGCCTTGCTGATCACGGGCTTGACCCCGGCCAGCAGCGGACGGAAGTCGATCTTCTTTCCGGTACTGTCCCCGCCCGCCGCGGCATCCTTGCGCCCCTGCTCGGTCAGCTGGGGGTGGATCAGAACGTCGCCGGCCGCGGCGACGGTGAAGGAAGGCCCCTCCTTCGCGTCCGCGGAGTCGCTGCCACCGCCCGGAACCGAGCAGCCGGCGAGGGCCGCGAGGAGTAGCACGGGCGCGGTGGCGCGAGTGGCGGAGACGGAAGGCGAGTAGCGGGACACCCCTGATATTTTTATATGCCTATGGCAGGGAATCCGGCGTCGAAGGTAACGATCAAGCGAACACTGATCGGTATCGCCGTGATGGTCGTCACTCTAGACACCCTCGTGACCCTTTTTGCTCCTTTCGGCTTCGTTCCTTTCGGCGGCCGGGGGGCGGACGCCGGGAACGAGGACGGCCGCTCCGGAGATTCCGCGACGGGCGACCGCGACGGCGTGGATCTCGCGCGCCGCATCACGGACTTCACCCAGGACACGGTCGCCCGCAGCGACTACCTTCCGCCGCTGCGCACCCAGCGCCGTACCGCCGCCGAAGCGGTCGGCCTCTTCCTCGACGGCCGGCGGGCCGAAGCGGGGCGCCGCCTCGACGACATCGACTTCGCCATCAGGACGTACACCGACACGGCGACCGGCCGCAGATTCGCGGAGATCGCCGACCGGGCGGCGGAGGGCCGCCGGGGCTGGGGCCGGGTCTACATCGACCTGAGCGCCACCACCCGCTGGTCGGTCCAGGTGCCCCACCCGGTGGCCGACGCCGGCAGCGAACAGCTCGGCATCGGAGTGCTGCGGGCAAGGCGGGGAGGCGTACTGGTCATGGCCGGAGCCCACCGCGACGCCGACCGGAAGGGCCGCGCCGACGTGGCCCACCGCAGAGACACCGTGTTCGACGCCGTCTGCGACGAACTGGCCGCACGTCGCCTCCCCGGGCTCCAGGTCCACGGCTTCGCCGACAGCACCGAACCGGACTACGACGTGATCGCCTCCCTCGGCTCGGCGGACAAGGGCCTGCCCACCGCCCGCCGCACCGCAACGTCACTGCGTCACGAGGGCTTCGCCGTCTGCCGCGCCTGGGCCCGCCGCTGCGCACTGGAGGGCCGCGGCAACGTACAGGGCAAAGAGGCGCAGGACCAGGGAGTGCCCTTCCTGCACATGGAGTTCAGCCGCACCGTTCGCGACGACGCGTCCCGGGTGCGCCGCGCGTCGGCGGCAATGGCGGCGGCCCTGCCTTCCTGAGGCCGGTCGAGAAAGGTGGACCGGTCGGGAAGGGGGACCGGCCGGGAAAGGCGGACCGGTCGGGAAGGGTGGACCGGTCGGGAAACGGCACCACGGGACCGACTTCGCGGCCATAGTTGAGACATGAGCCTGACCACCGGCGGAGAGCCGCCCGGCCCCGTGCGGTTCCACCTCGCGTGCGACCGCAAAGGCTGCGTGGCGCGGGCCGTGTTCGACCTGGTCATCGCGGAACCGCCGCCGGACATCGAGACCGACCTGTTCGGCCACCTGCTGCACAGCGCGAGCGTCGCCTCCCCGTACATCGAGGAGCTCGGGTGGAAATTCATCCACCAGGAGGGCTACTGGTGCCCGAACTGCGCCTCCCCGGGCCGGCGTCCGCGATCGCGGGACGTCACGTCGTCCTGAACCGGAGCGCGGCGCGGGGCGGTTCGGGAGGCGGCGGCGGAGTGGTTCGGCGGCGGAAGCGGATCGGTGGAGGGAGTGGTTCGGCGGGGGAGTGGTTCGGCGGAGGGAATGGTTCGGCGGGGGCCGAAACGTCCCGGATCTAGCGTCGAGCCATGACGGAAACGAAGCACGTACCCGACGCCTCCGACGCTCCTGACGACCTCAGCGCTCCCGACACCCCCGACGAGACCCCGGCGACGGACGACCGCGACCCCGCGCAGATCCTGACGGCCATGGTCGACCACGTCCTGGCCCTCGCCGCGACCTGGACCGACTGGGACGGCCGCCCCGTCCCCGCCGGTGACCGGCTCTACACCCCGCACAAGGCGATCCGCCGCGTCGCCGACCACATGGTCGACCATCTCGCCGAGATGGAGGCCCGGCTCGTCGGCGAGGAGACGCAGCCCGACCACTGGCACGCCTCGGCGACCACCACCGCGGCCGACCTCGCCCCGTTCACCGGGGCCGACCTGGACGAGGCGCGCAGCCGCCTCACCCGCCTGGCCAGGATCTGGGCGAACCGCCTGGACGCCCTGACGCCCGACGAGCTCGACCGGTCGGCCGGAACGGGCTGGACCTTCCGCCAACTCGCCTTCCACCTGGCCGAGTCGGCCTACTACGCGGACTCGGTGGGCGACCTGACGGCGAGCGCGACAACTGCTCCGGGAGGAGGCGGCACCGGTCACTGAGGAAGCCACCGATACGCCGAGCTGTACATGGGACGCCTTCGGGCGCAAGCTCGGCCCGGCCCCCAACCCGCCCGGAAGCGCACAGCGGTTCATCGCGGCGCACCTCCACCACGACCGGGGCATCGCCGCGCCCGTCGACGGCGAAGTGGTCGGCGTGGCCGGATACCAACTCGGCGGGCGCGCTGACCGGAGGCGGCGCACGTGACGTACTGGCGACCCACGGTTCGCTGCGCGGACTGCCGGGACTGCTGCTCCTGGCCCTGCTCCCGCGGACCCCCGCGGCACACGAGCCGGTGATGGACGGCATCGCCGTGAGCCCGGAGTGCCGCGGCCGCGGGAGCCTGCTGCTGACGGAGATCGCGACGGTGGCCGCCGACCACGGCCGCCGACGCATCCGGCTGGACGTCATCGACGTCAACCCGCGGGCCCGGTGCGCACCGAGGAGCGCACCGTACCGGTCTCACCGCGTCCCGACATCGCGGGCGACGCCATCGGCCACGGCCCGGAGTTTGTCGGGGTTGGCCACGTTGTGGACGGTGGTGATGCGGCCGTCGGCGTCGAAGTCGAAGGTCACCGTGGCGATCACCCGGTCCGGACCGCTGAAGACCAGGCCGGGCGCGCCGTTGATCTCGACGAGTTCGGCACGCATGTCGGCAGGCTCGACGCCCTGGTAGGTGACGGTGCCGATGGCCGAGAACCAGGAGGCCACCGTCCCGGCGCCCACGACCGGCCGCAGGGCCTGACGGACCTTGCCGCCACCGTCCGTCCACAGCGTGACGTCCGGGGACAGCAGCTCCATCAGGGCGTTGACGTCACCACCGGTCGCGGCGGCGACGAACCGCTCGGTGACCTCGCGCTGCCGGGCGCGGTCGGCGGTGAAGCGCGGCCGCCGGGCCCGGACGTGCTCACGCGCGCGGTGCGCGGCCTGCCGTACGGCCGCCTCGGAACGCTCCACCGCCTCCGCGATCTCGGCATGGCTGAAGCCGAAGACCTCCTTCAGCACGAACACCGCACGCTCGATCGGGCTCAGTGTCTCAAGGACCACCAGCAACGCCATGGACACCGACTCGGCAGCCATGACGGAGTCGGCGGCATCGGAGCCATCGGCGGCAGCGGAGGTGCCGCCGGTGAGGATGGGCTCGGGAAGCCACGGGCCCACGTAGGTCTCGCGCTGGTGCCGGGTGGAACGCAGCCTCGCCAGCGCCAGGTTGGACACGATCCGGGTCAAGTACGCCTTGTGGTCGGCCACTTGGGAGCGGTCGGCGGCCGACCACTTGATCCAGGCGTCCTGGACCGCGTCCTCGGCGTCGGCCGCGGAACCGAGGAAGCGGTAGGCCACGGAGAACAGCAGCCTGCGGTGCTCGTGGAACACCTGCTGGTCGGGGTTGACGGACAGGTCGGTCACCGGGCCTCCCGGACACGGGTGAAGCGGCCGCCGCGCGGCCAGAACGCGCCCGAGGCGGGCATCTTCTTCATATGGCCGTAGGTCGGCCAGGGCGAAGCGGTCACCGTCTCCTTGTACCGGATCGCCGGGCGGCCGGTCAGGAAGATCCGGCGCGGGCTGTCGTCGGGGCGGGTGAACTGCACGACGGCATCGTCCCGGCCCAGGCTCACCGGCGTGTGGTAGTAGCCGAACCGGAACGGCTTGGGCCGCCTGCCCCTGAGGACCCGGACGATCGACAGCGCGGCGTGCACCCCGGTCGGCATGCCGCCCTGGCAGGTGCCGTGCATGACCCCGTAGCCCTGTCGGATCGCGGCCGCGTCGCCGACCGCGTACACCTCGGGGTGCGACACCGACCGCAGCGCGGCGTCGGTGACGATGCGGCCGCGCTCGTCGACGGCCAGCCCCGAGGCGGCCGCGAGCGGCGACACCCGCGTACCGCTGGTCCACAGGACCACGTCGGCGGCGATGCTCTCCCCACCCACGAGCTCCACCGCACCGGGCAGCACCTTCGCCACCTCGACCCCACTGCGCACCTGGACGCCCAGCCGGTCGAGCGCGCCGCGCAGATACGCCCGTGCCCTCGGGTGCATGGCGGCGCCGGGCTCCCTCCGGCCCAACAGGACGACGTTCAGGCCCGGGTGGGCGCCGGCGATCTCCGCGGCCGACTCGATACCGGTCAGCCCACTCCCGCCGACCACCACCGTGCCTCCACTCCCGCCACCGCCGAGCCGCCCGATCCGGTCGGCCAGCACCTCGGCGTCCTGGGCGCTGTTCAGGGTGTACGCGTGGTCCTCGGCACCCGGTACCGCCGCCGTGTCGGCCACCCCGCCCAACCCGTACACCAGCGTGTCGTAGTGCAGCACCCGGTCGTCGTCGATCCGTACGGTCCTCGCACCGGCATCGACCGCTGTCACCCAGCCGCGCACGAACCGCACGCCCGTGCCCTCCAGCAGCTCCGGGATGCTCAGCTCCGCGAGCTGCTGCCCGGTCGCCGTCATATGCAGCCGCATCCGCTCGGTGAACCGCTCCTGCGCGTTCACCAGCACCACTCGCACGCCCTCGCGCCGCCCGACGCGGCCCGCGAGCTGGATGGCCGCCGACATACCCGCGTAACCCGCCCCGAGGACCAGCACACGGTGGGTGACCGCCGTACCGGCTTCATGCTGTGCGCTCATGGTCTCGCCTTCCTCGTTCCGCCGCTGACGACCACCAGATGCAAGCTGCCGTCCCGTCCGTGACACGGGGGCGGTGTGACGTACGCCACGCCGCACGGGGAGGGGTGCCGGCCCGGATCACCCACGCACCGCTCACACGGAGTTGATGCGTGAAGGAGTGTTCATGTGCTGTAGGCGATCTACGGCCTGCGAACCACGGCCTGCGACCCACGGCCTACGAACCACGACCAGCCGACCGGAGGGCATGATGACGCGCACCGCCAGGCCGCCGATCGAAGCGATACTCGCCGCGCTTCCCGGACTTGCTCCCTGCCAGCGCGACGCACTGGTACTGGGATCCTCCGGTCCAGCAGGCCGACCTGCACCGAGCCGGTGCGGCGGCTCGGAGACGGCGAGCGGGCAGGCCGCCCGACGGGTCCTACCCAGGTCCGACCCCACGGTTCAGCTCCTGTTCCGACGCCCCGCGGGGACGGCGAAGGCACCGTCATCAGCATGACGAACCCGACAACATCCATGGCCGCCCCGGTCACGACGATCGGCACCCGGCTGCGTGGCGCGCTGCCGGTGGAGCAGCTGGAGGCCACCGGCTTCCCGGGACGCTGGGCGGGTGGCACCGCCATGGTCCTCGGCCCACTCCTGATGCTGGCCGGTGCGTTGTTGCGGGCCCGCTTCCACTTCTTCTGCCCCGATCAACTCGCCGCGTACGAGCGGCACCCCACCCTGCTGGCCACCGCATACGGCCTCCTCGCCGCAGGCAGCCTGCTGCTCTGGCCGGCCGTGGCCGTGGTGGCCGCACGCGTCGGGGCCCGCAGCGCCGGTTGGGGACTGCGGGGCGGGGTGCTGGTCATGTTCGGGCTGTTCGCCCGCGCCTTCCACGCGGGCGTGGACCACCTGGCCTTTCAACTCGTGCGTTCCCAGGGGGTCGAGCCCGCCACCGAAGCGGTCTCCGCCGGCTACGGCGCCTTCCACGTCTTCGCCACCCGCACCGGCCGCCAGGTCGAGCTGCGGAACGTCTACCGCTCCTTCACCCGCGTCTCCGAGTCCGCCGGCCTCCGGGTGATCCGCCTGCACGACGCTCGGCACGGCACCGCCACTCTCCTCACGGCGGCCGGAGTCGCGCCCCGCGTCGTGATGGAGATCCTTGGGCACTCCCAGATCAGCATCACCATGGACGTCTACACCCACGTCGTCCAGGACACGCAGCGGGAGGCCATGAGCCACATGGACCGGCTGCTCAGGAGGCGTCCCGGTCGTCAGTGACCGTCGCCGTTGATGTCAAAGGTGGATGTCAAAGCAGAGAGGGCACCTCCGAAAATTCGGAGGTGCCCCCTCTGACCTGTGTGCCCCCGGCAGGATTCGAACCTGCGACACCCGCTTTAGGAGAGCGGTGCTCTATCCCCTGAGCTACGAAGGCGGCGCTGACAGCCTAGCGGATAGGGCCTGCGGAGGTCGCACCCCTTTGGGGCCGCGACCGGTTGTGTGCTCGGCTGGCCTGATCCTGGGCCGTTCGCGAGGGTGTGACGGACTGGGGTGGGCCGGGGGGCGTCTTTCGGGTGGGCGGTGCCGGTTGGGGAGGTGGGCGTGGGGGTGTGTTCGTAAGGGGGCTGTTCGTAGGGGGAGTTGGGGGTGGGCGTACCGTTCTGGCTGACCAGCAAGAACCGTTGTGCAGCATGCACGGGGGTGTTTTCGCATGTCCCGCCCGCGCCGCAGATCTCGGATCTTCCTCGGGGTGGCGGGTGGCGCCGCACGGGCGGCCGGGGTGTGGTGGTGCGCTGCGGGCTCGGGGCCTCCGGGGCGAATGCCGCGCGGCGGGTGACCGTCGATTCGTCGAAGGACCCCCCATGAAACGCCCCTATGTTCCCTTTCTGGCCGCCCTCGCCTGTGCCGTCGCTCTCGTCGGCGCGATCACGATCGGAGGCAGTCCCGGTACTCCCGACGGTTACCACCGCGGCAAGGACGGCACGCTGACGATCGACAGCTCGCACCGTCCTCTCGCGCCGGACTTCACCGGGGCCGGGGCCGACGGGAGCCCGGTCCGTCTCTCCGACTACGCGGGGAAGACCGTCGTGGTCAACGCATGGGCCTCCTGGTGCGGGCCCTGTCGGAAGGAGACGCCGGTCCTGGTGGGGTTCCACCGGAGGATGAAGGAGCAGGGGGTCGTTGTCCTGGGGCTGAACCGGGACGGTTCCGCCAATGCGGCGCGTGCCTTCGCCCGGGAGTTCCATATGTCCTACCCCAGCATTCTCGACCCCGGCGGGAAGCAGCTTCTCGCGCTGCCCAAGGGGCTGCTGAACACCCAGGGGCTGCCTGTCACCCTCGTCGTGGACGCGCGTGGCCGGGTTGCCGCGACCGCGTCCGGGGCCCTTGGGGAAGGGCGCCTGGGGGATCTTGTCGCCGCCGCCCGAGCCGGTTCCCCGGCCGCGCGCTGACCGGCGGGCGAGGGTGTTGCGGGTGTCTTGACGGGCAGCGGGGGCGGGCATAGCGTCGCGAATGTACTGAGCAAGCGCTTAGAGAGGTCGTTCGTGCCACACACCGACCCGACCCCCGCCCCCGCCCCCGCCGCCGCCGCCGACCCGGAGGCCGTCGCGGCCGCGGCGGAGGCCGCCATCCGTATCGAAGCCACGCTGACCGGCCCGGGAGCCCCGTTCGCCGTGGTGCGGGTGGCGGACGGGGTGCACGCCGGCTCGCTCGTGTACGCGGACGGGCCCAGGACGCTCCGGGAGTTCGTGGAGACCACCTGGGCCTTCGGGGACCAGCCGTTCCTGATCTCGGCGGAGCGCAGCTACTCGTACGCCGAGTTCTTCGCCGCCGCGTCCGCGCTGGCCTGCCGGATGGCCGGGGAGTACGGGCTCCGCCGGGGTGACCGGGCCGTCATCGCGATGCGCAACCACCCCGAGTGGCAGATCGCGTTCTGGGCGGCTCAGCTGGCCGGTCTGGTCGCCGTACCGCTCAACGCATGGTGGACCGAGGACGAGTTCAGCTACGCGCTGGACGACTCCGGGCCGCGGGTGCTCCTCGTGGACGGTGAGCGGCTGCCCGGGGTCGCCGGCTGGGCGGCGGCGAACGGGGCGCGCGTGGTCGTCTTCCACGGGGAGGGGGCGGTTCCGGACGGCGTCCAGCGGTACGAGGACCTGCCCGCACCCGATCCGCTCGCCGCGCCCCCCGAGGTCGAGATCCGGCCCGAGGACGACGCGACGATCATCTACACCTCAGGCACCACCGGCCGGCCCAAGGGCGCGGTCGCCACCCATCTCGCCCAGGTGGGGGCGGCGCTCAACCCGCGGTTCCACGCGGCCGCCTCCGCGCTCGGCCGCGGGATCATCCCGGGGCAGGGGCCCGCCCCGGTGTCGCTGCTGACGTTCCCGTTCTTCCACGTCGCCGCGTTCACCGGCTTCTACGCGGCGATGGCGGCGGGCGGCGCCATCGTGCTGATGCGGAAGTGGGACGCCGAGGAGGCGCTGCGGCTGATCCGCGAGCACGGCGTCACCCACTACGCCGGTGTCCCGGCGACCGCGCTCCAGCTGCTCGCCGCGGCCGAGCGGGCGGGCGACGGCCTGGAGAGTCTGCGGATGCTGAACACCGGCGGGGCCGCCGCACCGCCCGATCTGGTCGCCCGGCTGACCGCCCGGCACGGCGACCGCATCGAACCCCGCAACGGCTACGGCCTGACCGAGACCAGCGGTGGTGTGCTGGCCAACTTCGGTGCCGAGTACCGGCTCCACCCGGACAGCGTCGGCCGTCCCACCCCCACCACCGAGGTGCGGATCGCCGGGCCCGCGGGCGAGGCGCTGCCCGAGGGGGAGGTCGGGGAGCTGTGGCTGCGCGGCCAGTCCCTGGTCCGCGGCTACTGGCGCGACGAGGCGGCGACGGCCCAGGCGTTCACCGAGGGGTGGTTCCGGACCGGTGATCTCGCCGTGGTGCGGGAGGGGCGGGTCAGCGTCGTCGACCGGATCAAGGACATGGTGATCCGCGGCGGGGAGAACGTGTACTGCGTCGAGGTCGAGGCCGTGCTGCACGACCACCCGGACGTCGAGGACGCGGCGGTGCTGGGGGTGGCGCACCCGGTGCTGGGCGAGGAGGTCGCCGCGGTCGTGCGGCTGCGGGCCGGTGCCACCGTCACCGCGGAGGAGCTGAGGGCGCACGTCGGACGCAGCCTGGCCGCGTTCAAGGTTCCGGCCCATGTGCTCGTACGGGAGGAGCCGTTGCCCCGGAACCCGACCGGGAAGATCCTCAAGCGCGAGCTGCGCGGGCCCGTCGAAGCGGAGGTCCGGGGCGAGTGAGCGGTGCGGGCGGAGGCGTCGTCAGGGGTGGGTCATTCACGGACGGGTAATACCGGGCGGGTTATTCACGGGTGGGTCACTCACGGACGGGTTATTCACGAGTGGGTCACTCACGGGCGGGTTATTCACGGGTGGGTCACTCACGGGCGGGTCATTCGCGGGCGGGTCATTCATGGACAGGTCATTCACGGGCGGGTTATGCGGACTCGGTAGTTGCCCTTCTTGTCCTTGTCGATCACGGATATGCGTATCCCGTTGGTCCGGTCGGTGAAGGTCTCGCCGGGCTGGAACGCGGCGTCTGACAGTCCGGCGTGCACATTGGGCAGTCGGGTGCAGCCGGTGCTGCCCTTGGTGCTGTCCGCGACGGACACCGGGCCCTGTCCGGTGTCGACGTCCGAGCTCACCTTGTAGATCAGTACGCCCGGCCTGCAGATCGCCTGGTCGTTGCCGGCCTGGGTCCGTACCTCCACCGCGTAGCCGGACTTGCCGCTCAGCGGTACGAACGCCAGCTTGGTGCCGCCCCGGGTGGCCAGCGGGCCGAGCACATGGTCGCTGGTGCCGGACCGTGCGGCGCAGCTGATCTGGCTGTTGTCCAGCCAGCCGAGCTTCCACTTGTGCCAGCCCAGCAGGTCGTTGTTGGCTCCCCAGTCCTCGGACATGATGTCCCAGTGCCCCACCGAGCCGCCGCCCTCCACCGTGTAGAGGTCGGGGAGGCCGAAGACATGGCCGTTCTCGTGCGGCAGGACCCGGTATCCGGTCTGTTTGAACGATCCCGAGCCGTCGTCCTGGCGGCTGTAGATGAAGGACGTGTTGGCCAGCGGGACGCCGTCCGCCCGCGGGGTGTCGTCGTTGCCGGAGAAGGTCACGGACAGGACGGTGTCCAGGGCGGAGGGCCCGGCGTTCGGGGTGACCAGGATGTTGACCAGGTCGTACGCGGCGAAGTCCACCTTCGGATCGGCGGCGGCGACGATGTCCTGGACGAGTTGGCGGTAGCCCGGTTCGTACGGTGAGCCGCGGTCTATCCCGTACTCCGAGAACGGCAGTGGCATCCGCAGCCAGGACTTCAGGGGGGCGTCGGGGGTATATGTGAGCCGTCCGTACGATCCGGTCCGGAACCAGTCGGTGGTCTGCGGGAAGAATTCCTTGTACCGGTCCATTGCCCGGCCGGCGCCCGGTGCGTCCGGGAAGTCGATCATCAGGTTGAGGGCACGGACCTTGCCCGTGGAGCGGGCGTAGCCCTCGGGTGTCGGTATGCCTTCCGACATCTGTACGCCCATGGTCGCCGATATCCGGCACGGGGCTATGCCTGCGGAACGGGCGGTGGCGACCGGGCCGGCCGAGGCCCGGCTTCCTATCGGAAGGGTGTTGCTGCCCGTGGCCACTGCGGCGATGACCAGGGCTGTTGCGGAGGCGAGAGCGATCGGGTGGCGGTGGTTGCGTATCCGGTGGCGGGGCTTTTGCATATAGGCGCCTCGGGGTCCGCGGCAGTCGGCCGGCCCTGACTGCGCTCTGCGGATCAGCCTGTTGCGGGTGGTGCGGCGCCGCTCGTTGGGTGCGCCGTTCGGCTGGTTTTCCGTCCCGGTATGTGACTCGGGTCACATGGAAGTGGGGAAATAACCGGGGACCATTTCCCCGTTTGCATCGGTGTCCCCGCGAAACGGGGAGGCGGTCCCCGGTTACGGGAAGGGGTCGTCGTGGCAACGGAAGCAGGGGAAGGGGATGGTCGTCGTGGGGACCGTCAGCGGCATCGCCGCCGGAGCGACGCAGCCCCGGACGCCTCGTCCGCGGGCCGATGCGCTGCGCAACCGGGAGCGGATCGTGACGGCCGCGCGCGAGATGTTCGTCGAGTTCGGGCCCGATGTGCCGCTCGACGAGGTCGCCAGGCGCGCCGGCGTCGGCAACGCCACGCTCTACCGGAACTTCCCCGACCGGGCCGCGCTGACGCACGAGGTCGTGCTCGCGGTCACCTCCCGGACCACCGACCGCGCGGAGGAGGCGGTGGCCGAGGAGGCCGATCCCTTCGCCGCACTCAGCCGCTTCGTGCACGCGGCGGCCGACGAACGGATCGGGGCACTGTGTCCGATGCTGTCCGGCGGCTTCGACAAGGACCATCCCGAACTGCTCGCCGAGCGCCGGCGCCTCGAAGAGGCCGTCGAGGGGCTCGTGTCGCGCGCCATGTCCGCGGGGCGGCTGCGCACCGACATCGCCGTCGGTGACGTACTCGTCGCCCTCTCCCAGCTCACCCGGCCGCTGCCCGGCATCGGCTGCCCGAACATCGACCGGTTCACCCACCGTCATCTACAGCTGTTCCTGGACGGCCTGGAGGCTCCGGCCCGGTCCGAACTGCCGGGAACGGCGGCGACCTTGGAGGATCTGCGGCGCCGGTCATGACATCCGCGCCGGGCTCCTGACCTGAACCAGGAGTCCGGCGACGCGACCGCCACGCCTTGACCATCCCTTTCACACCCGTCCGTTCACGGCCCGTCCGTTCACCGCCCGTCCGTTCATCACCTGTCCGTTCAGGGCTCGACCTTTCACCGACATCTCGGTTCACGACTCTTCGCGTGCATGCGCGCGCATGCACGTCCTTAGGTGGATACCCCCATGTCAAAAACAGCCGATATCCGACTCCCGGACCCCAGTCGCTGGAAAGCGCTGGCGTTCATCGCCCTCGCGCAGCTGATGGTCGTGCTCGATGCCACGATCGTGAACATCGCGCTGCCGCACGCCCAGACGGCCCTGGGCATTTCCGATGCCAACAAGCAGTGGGTCATCACGGCGTACGCCCTCGCCTTCGGTGGGCTGCTCCTCTTCGGAGGGCGGATCGCCGACCTCTGGGGCCGTAAGCGGACCTTTGTCGTCGGCCTGATCGGCTTCGCGCTGGCCTCCGCGCTCGGTGGCGCGGCGCAGAACCAGGGCATGCTCTTCGGCTCCCGCGCGCTCCAGGGCGTCTTCGGTGCGCTGCTCGCCCCGGCGGCCCTGTCGCTGCTCGCCGTGATGTTCACCGACGCCAAGGAGCGCGCCAAGGCGTTCGGCATCTACGGCGCGATCGCCGGTGGCGGCGGCGCCGTCGGTCTGATCCTCGGCGGCTTCCTGACCCAGGCGCTGAACTGGCGCTGGACGTTCTTCGTCAACATCCCGTTCGCCATCGTCGCGGCCGCGGGTGCGTACTTCGTGATCCGTGAGCCGGCCGGGAGCCGCAACCGCTCGGCGCTCGACATCCCCGGGGTCGTCCTGTCCGCGCTGGGCCTGGTCTCGCTGGTGTACGGGTTCACCCGGGCCGAGTCCGCGGGCTGGTCGGACGGGCTGACCATCGGCATGTTCGTCGCGTCCGCCGTACTGCTGCTCTCCTTCGCGCTGACCGAGTCCAGGGTCAAGTCGCCGCTGCTGCCGCTGCGCGTCGTGCTCGACCGCAACCGCGGTGGTGTCTACCTCTCGCTGGGTCTGGCCGTCATCGCGATGTTCGGGCTGTTCCTCTTCCTCACGTACTACCTCCAGGTCGTGAAGGGCTACTCGCCGATCAGGACCGGCTTCGCCTTCCTCCCGATGATCGCGGGCATGATCACGGGGTCGACACAGATCGGTGCCCGGCTGATGATCCGGGTCCCGGCGCGCAAGCTCATGGGCCCCGGCTTCCTGGCCGCCGCCGTCGGCATGCTGCTGCTGACGCAGCTGGAGATCGGCTCCTCCTACTTCGGGCTCATCCTGCCCGCGCAGCTGCTGCTGGGGCTGGGCATGGGTACGGCGTTCATGCCGGCCATGTCGCTGGCCACGCACGGTGTCGAGCCCCGGGACTCGGGTGTCGCGTCCGCGATGGTCAACACCTCGCAGCAGGTGGGCGGCGCGATCGGCACGGCGCTGCTGAACACCATCGCCGCGTCGGCCGCGACGGCGTACGCCTCCTCGCACGCCGCCCTCGGCGCCAGGAACCCGGAGCTGCTGAAGCTCCAGTCGATGGTGCACGGCTTCACCGGTGCCATCTGGTGGGCCGTCGGCATCCTGGTGGTGGCCTCCGCGATCGCGGTGACCTTCATCAACGCCGGGCGTCCCTCGGCGGGCCCGGCGACCGGAGGCTCCGGTTCGGGTGAGGCCGACGGTGTCGAGGACGAGTTCAAGGTCCCGGTCGTCGCCCACTGAGCGCCGATGCGTGACGCGTGACGCGAAGTGGTGCGTGACGTGATGCGGCGTGATGTGGTGCCAGGTGGTACGGACATGATGTGAACGCGGCTGTGCCCCGGTTCCTGGTCGAACGGAACCGGGGCACAGCCGTGTCGGTGCGGGTGCGGGTGCGGCTCAGCGCAGCCAGGGCAGGTCCGCGTCCGTGCCCTCCGGCTGGAGCCCGGTGGCGACGACCTGCATGATCTCGCCCAGCGAGCGCACCTGCTCGGGTGTGAGCCGGTCGAACATTGCCTGGCGTACGGCCTCGACATGGCCCGGCGCGGACCGGCGCAGCATCTCGAAGCCGTCGTCGGTGAGGACCGCGTTCTGGCCGCGCTTGTCGGACGGGCAGTCCTCGCGCCGCACCCACCCGCTCTTCTCCAGCCGTGAGACGGCGTGCGAGAGCCGCGAGCGGGTGATCTTGGCGTCCTTGGCCAGTTCCGTCATCCGCTTCTGGCGGCGGGGGGCCTGGGAGAGCTGGACGAGCAGACCGTAATAGATGTGTGGCATGCCGGCATCGCGCTGCAACTGGCGGTCGAGGTGGTCCTCCATGAGCGTGGTGGCATGGAGATACGCGCGCCAGACGCTCTGCTCTTCGTCGGAGAGCCAGCGGGGCTCGCCGGTGGATGCCGTGGTCATGTACTCCACTGTACGACCTTTTCTTGAAAGTTGAACTAGATAGAGCTAAGGTCTCAGGAGGAGGAAGCTTGAAGATTAAAGAACCCTTCCTTCTCGAAAAGACGCCTGTAGAAGGCTCAGTAGAAGACTTACCCGGATCAGCAGTGGATGGGGAGTGCCATGACAGTCACCGCGGAGCGCATGCCCGCCCTCTACCTCTCCCACGGCGCCCCGCCGCTGGCCGACGACCCGGTCTGGCCCGGCGAACTGGCCGCCTGGTCCGCCGGGCTGCCCCGCCCCCGCGCGATCCTGATGGTCTCCGCGCACTGGGAGGAGGCCCCGCTGGCCCTCGGGGCCACGGAGACGGTTCCGCTCGTCCACGACTTCTGGGGCTTCCCCGAGCACTACTACCGGGTGCGGTACGCCGCCCCGGGCGCCCCGGAACTGGCGGAGAGCGTACGCAAGCTGCTGCGCGGCGCCGGTACGCCGGTCCAGGACATCCCGGACCGCGGGCTCGACCACGGGGCGTACGTCCCGCTCGTGGAGATGTTCCCGGGTGCCGACATCCCCGTACTCCAGATCTCCATGCCGACGCTGGACCCGCAGAAGCTCATGGACATCGGGCGCAAGCTCGCGCCGTTGCGCGACGAGGGCGTGCTGATCGTCGGCAGCGGCTTCTTCACCCACAACCTGGCCGCCCTGCGGCATGCGGGCGGCGGCACCCCCGGCTGGTCGGCGGAGTTCGACGACTGGGGGAACCGGGCGCTCCAAGCACAGGACATCGACGCGCTGCTGGACTTCGAGCACAAGTCCCCGGCCGGCCGGCTGGCCCATCCACGCACCGAGCACTTCGCACCGATCTTCGTGACGCTCGGCGCCTCGGAGGGTGAGCTGGACCGGGGGCGCAGCGTCATCGACGGGTTCTGGATGGGACTCGCGAAGCGGTCGGTGCAGTTCGGCTGAGCTCCGGACGGGCGCCTGTCGCAGGGTCTGTCACAGCACCGGCGGGTTCAGCTCGATCGAGCGGAGTGCGGCGGCGAGGGCCGTCGCGTCGCCGACGTCCAGCGCGGTGTCGGTGAACTTGATGGTGTGGTCGTCGCCGTGCGCCGCCGCCCGCGCGAACAGCTCATCGGCGGACGCCGTCACCGGTGTGTACGGGGCGGCCTCGGCCGGGCTGTACGCGGCGGTGACCGCGGCGCTCGCCGCCCACGCGGCCCCCAGGCTCGGTACCCACAGCGCGCGGGGGAGCGCGGGCAGGGTGCGCAGCACGGCATTGGGCGCGGTCGCGGCGTGCACCAGCATGATCGGTTCGCCGTGCCCGTGGGTGGCGAACCGGTGGGTCGCGGCCCGCACCAGCTCCGCCAGCCGGGCCCGCGCCTCGTCCGGGTCGTCGGTGAACCGCTGCGGCCACACCGGGAACGCGGTGAGCTGCGCCAGCCGGTCCCGGATGCCGCCGTCCTGCTCGGGCACCGGCGGTACGGCGTTCAGCGCTGCCGCGGCGGTGGGTGCGGGTGCGAGCGGGGTCAGCACGGGCAGCGGCTGGTGGCGGGCGGCCCAGTAGCCGAGGCCGTGGGCGAGCTCGGTGATCCGGGGCGGGGTCGCCTCGCCGGCGAGCAGGGTGCGTACGGAGTGGCCGACCCGGATCACGGGGTGGGTGGCGCCCGCCGCGATGCCGGGGAGCAGCCGCGGCCACCACTCGGTGAGGACGTCCCGCCAGGGGCGCTCGGCGGTCTCCCGCTCGAAGTACACCGTCCAGTCCGCGATCCGGCGCGGGTCGCCGAGGGCCTCGCGCCAGTTCTCCGCCGTCACCCGGGTCGCGGTGTCCGGCATGTCCTCCAGCTTGTGGCTGTAGTGGTCGAGCCAGCGGTGGACGGCCGGTGCCTGGCCGTGCCGGACCAGCGCCTCGACGGCCATGGGGCCGTGATTGCTCAGCCAGCCATTGCGTTCGGGGCCCGAGGCGTGGAGGCGTTCCAGCGCCTCGTCGAGCGTGCCGGTGGTGTCGTCCGCGCCGGAGGTGTCGTCCGTGTCCGTCTTGTTGTCGTTCGTCGTGTCGTCCATACGGAGGCACGCTAGGCGCGGGACCCGCGCGGCGTAACGGACCGCGGACCCGGACCGGGACCGGCGGGGGTCCTAGGGCTGTGGCCCCAGTCGCTTCTCGTACCAGGCCACGTCCCAGTACGCGCCGAACTTCCGGCCCACCTCGGCGTACGTGCCGACATGGCGGAAACCGAAGCGCTCGTGCAGCCGGACGGAGGCGTCGTTGGGCTGGGTGATGCCCGCGTACGCACGGTGCAGGTCCTCGCCGGCGAGTGCCTCGAACAGGGCCGTGTAGAGGAGCGTGCCGATGCCGCGGCCGGTGGCGTGAGGGGCGCAGTAGACGCTCACCTCGACCGAGGTCGCGTACGCCGCCTTGGGGCGGAAAGCGCTGCTGGTGGCGTAACCCAGGATCGAAGCGGGACCGACAAGACGGACATCCTGAGCAACCAGAAGACGGTGCGGGCCGTCTTCAGGGTGGGAACGCAGCCATGGCAGCCGCTGTTCGGGGAAGAAGGGGGTCATGTCGAATGTGAGCGCGGTCTCACGTACGTAATGGTTGTAGATGTCCGTGAGCGCCACCAAATCACCCTCGACGCCCGGCCTGACCTGCACTTCTGTCCGGCGATCCGGCATGTGCACCCCCCTCGCGGCGGCACAGGGTACTGCATGATCGCGAAAATGAATGCCAGGCGTGGGAATTCTGTCCGGATTCCAGTCGTTGTTTCCATCGGATGCAGGGCACCCGGAAGGGTGTCGCGACCTACTCAGCAAGGGAGCACGCATGGCAACCCGTGCCGTCGCCCGTCGTTCGTCCACCACCGGTGGGACCAACCGGGCAAGCAGTGTTCGCGCCGCGGGCGGAGAGATCGCCGATCGCGACCTGGTCGGCATGTACCTGGACGAGATCGCGCGTACGCCGCTGCTCGATGCCGCCAAGGAGGTCGAGCTGTCGCAGACCGTCGAGGCGGGTGTCTACGCCCGGCAGATACTCGACGGCACGGTGGACAGCGAGGCCGGCGGAGCCACGCGCGAGGAGCTGGAGGCGCTGGTCGCCGAGGGCGAGCGCGCCAAGGACGTATTCATACGTTCCAACCTGCGGCTCGTCGTTGCCGTCGCCCGCCGCTATCCGCGGGCCGGGCTGCCCCTGCTCGACCTGATCCAGGAGGGCAACGCGGGCCTGGTGCGCGCGGTCGAGAAGTTCGACTACGCCAAGGGCTTCAAGTTCTCCACGTACGCGACGTGGTGGATCCGTCAGGCCATCACCCGTTCCATCGCCGACCAGTCCCGTACGATCCGGCTCCCCGTCCACCTGGTGGAGGAGCTCGGCCGGATCCGCCGGGTGCAGCGCGAGTTCAACCGTGAGCACGGCCGCGAGCCGGAGCACGCGGAGATAGCGGCGGAGCTGGACTCCACGCCGGAGCGCGTGGGCGACGTCCTGGACTGGGCCCGCGACCCGGTCAGCCTCAACATGTCCGTGGACGACGAGGGCGAGACCCAGTTCGGCGATCTGCTGGAGGACACCTCCGCGGTGTCGCCCGAGCAGTCGGTGATGACGCTGCTGCGCAGCGAGGAGCTCGAGGACCTGATCGGCAAGCTCGACAACCGCACCGCGTCCATCATCCGTATGAGGTACGGCATCGAGGACGGCCGTGAGCGGACTCTCACCGAGGTCGGCAAGCAGCACGGGCTCACCCGTGAGCGGATCCGGCAGATCGAGAAGCACGCACTGCTGGAATTGAAGCGAATGGCCCACGACACGGGTTTTGACGCTGCGGCGTGAGCCTTCGTCCAGTATCCTCCGAAATGGGTCGCTTCGCGTGACCCCCTGAGCTGAGTCCCGGCGCCCACCCCCCCTGGCGCCGGGGCTCATTCTTTTGTGTCACGACGGCTCCGCGTCCCATTGGATGGCGGATCCGGACCGGGAGCGGTGGCGGGTCCGGCCGGGTTCAGCGTGCCGCCGCGCGGGTCAGGCGGGCGCCCAGGTCGCCCAGGTAGTCCACCAGCTGCGGCGGCTCGTGGGCGGTGAAGTCGCAGTCCACCAGCGCCAGCCGGAGCGCCACCCATTCCAGCGAGTCCGCGAGCACCGCCCGCAGCCGGCAGCTGTTCTCGCCGGTCCGCTCCAACGGACCGATCGACGTCGGCAGCCGCGCGGACACGAATTCCGACGGGGCCGCGAAGCTCACATCGACCGCCAGCTCCGGCTGCCGCCGGGAGATGGAACCGGCGAGGAACTCCGCCGCGTCACCCGTGGGCAGCTCGCGCGGTGTGAACCGGGCCCCGGTCGCGAACGGCTCGCTCACCCGGTCGACCCGGAACGTACGCCAGTCCTCGCGCCCCAGGTCGTACGCGACGAGATACCAGCGCCATCCCGTGCTCACCAGCCGGTACGGCTCGGCCTCCCGCTTCGTCTCGGCGCCGTCGCCCGCGCGGTACGCGAACCGCAGCCGCTCCTGACCGGTGACCGCCGACGCCATCACGGTCAGCGTCCGCGGGTCGATGGTCGAGCCGTCGCCCCGGGTCAGCGGCATCGTCGCGTTCTGCAGCGTCGAGACCCGGTGCCGCAGCCGTGACGGCAGCACCTGCTCCAGCTTCGTCAGAGCCCGTACGGAAGCCTCGTCCACCCCCTCGATGGCATGCCCGGCCCCCGCCCGCAGCCCCACCGCGATGGCCACCGCCTCCTCGTCGTCGAGGAGCAGCGGCGGCATGGCGGTGCCCGCGACGAGCCGGTAGCCGCCGACGGACCCGCGCGAGGCCTCGACCGGATATCCCAGCTCGCGGAGCCGGTCGATGTCGCGGCGGATGGTGCGCGGGCTGACATCGAGCCGCTCGGCGAGCTCGCTGCCCGGCCACTCGCGGGGCGTCTGGAGGAGCGACAACAGATTCAGCAGTCGTGCCGGGGTGTCGGTCATGGGCTCAGCCTTCTGCCGGGGGCCGGTCGTCTCACGCCGGGGTGGTGGTCGTCCCACCAGGATGCCCAGCTATTGGGTCATGACCTGACCTAATGGCTGTTTAGCTTCTTCATATGACTTCTTCCGCACCTCTGTCGTCCACGGCATCCGGGCCCATGGTGTCCTCGGGCCCGTCGGACCGGCGACGCTGGTTCGCGCTCGCCATCGTGATGACCGCGGCCTTCATGGACCTGGTCGACGTCACGATCGTCAACATCGCCATCCCGAGCATCCAGGAGGACACCGGCGCCTCGTTCAGCTCGATCCAGTGGATCACCGCCGGTTACGCCCTGGCCTTCGCGGCCGGTCTGATCACCGGCGGCCGGCTGGGCGACATCTACGGCCGCAAGCGGCTGTTCCTCATCGGCATCGGCGGCTTCACGCTGGCCTCCGCGCTCTGCGGCTTCGCCGTGAACCCGGAGATGCTGGTCGCCTCCCGCATCCTCCAGGGCGGCACCGCCGCGCTGATGGTTCCGCAGGTGCTGTCGATCGTGCACGCCACCTTCCCGGCACACGAGCGCGGCAAGGTCTTCGGCCTCTTCGGCGCGATCGTCGGCCTCGGTGCCGTCTCGGGACCGCTGCTGGGCGCGCTGCTCACCGAGTGGAACATCGCCGGTCTCGAATGGCGGCCGATCTTCCTGATCAACCTGCCGGTCGGCCTCGCGGGCCTGCTCCTCGGCCGGAAGTTCATCACCGAGTCCAAGGCCCCGAAGGCGCTCCGGCTCGATCTGATCGGCGTCGCCCTGGTGACCCTGGGGATGCTGATGCTGATCTACCCGCTGACCCGTGGGCGTGAGCTGGGCTGGCCGCTGTGGGGCCACGTATCGATGGCCGGCAGCCTGCTGGTGTTCCTGGCCCTGGTGCTGTTCGAGCGGGCCAAGGCGCGCAAGGACGGTTCGCCGCTGGTCGAGCTGTCGCTGTTCCGGGTCAAGAGCTTCGCGGCGGGCATCGCGGTGCAGCTGACCTTCGGCATCGGGCTCGGCATCTTCTTCCTGGTCTGGACGCTCTACATGCAGAAGGGCCTCGGCTGGAGCGCGCTGCGGGCCGGTACGACCGGTGTGCCGTTCTCGATCGCCGTCTCGTTCGCCGCCGGGATCTCCGTACAGAAGCTGGTGCCCAAATTCGGCCGCAAGGTTCTCCAGGCCGGTGCGCTGCTGATGGTCGCCGGACTGCTGATCTACATCTGGGAGTCCGACCGGTACGGCATGGGCATCACGTCCTGGCAGATGATCCTGCCGCTGGTGGTCATGGGCATCGGCATGGGCCTGATCGTGGCGCCGCTGACGGACATGGTGCTCTCCGAGGTGCCGAAGGAGCACTCCGGTTCGGCCTCCGGGCTGATCAACACCGTGCAGCAGATGGGCAATGCGCTGGGGCTCGGGCTGGTCGCGGTCGTCTTCTTCGGTTCGATCGACGACCGGTCGGCGCCGTCGCAGATGGGCCCGGCGTTCGCGGAGGCGTTCCGGAACTCGCTGTGGTGGGTGGCCGGGGTGCTCGCGGTGATCTTCCTGGTGATGTTCGCGCTGCCCGCGCGGCCGCGGCAGCAGGTGGAGGACGGCGACGGGGCCGTGGACGCGGCGGGCGTCGAGAGCGCGGCAGGCGCAGGGAACGCTGCGGGTGCCGCGGATGCGGCGGGCGGCTCCGAGGCCGCCAAGGAGCCCGCTCTGACGCCCTGACCGACCTCCGGCCGGGAGAAGAGGACGGTGCCCGCACCCCCCGGCGGGGGTGCGGGCACCTGTGTGTCGGCTCCGGGCCCCGGGGGCCGGCCGCCGTGGGTCAGCAGATGCGTGTGCGGCTCTCCATGGCACCGCGTGCGGTCTCCTCGTCGCCGTACACCTCGCACATGTGGCGGCCGTCCGGCGTGGCCGTGTGCTCGACCTCCCACAGGCTTGTCTCGCTGCCGTCGAGGAGTAGGAAGGCGTGCTCGTACAGGGTGAATCCGGCGTCCCGCCCGTCCACCCGGCACTGCCGGCCGAAGACCTGGGTGATGTGGTGGGCGAAGGCGGCGCGCAGCAGCCGGGCGGTCTCCTCGCCGGGACCGTTGCTGTTCTCCGCGCGGCGCAGGACACGGCGGGCGTGGTCGGCGGAGTTGTCCGGGGCGTACATCCGGGGCAGCGGGGCCGGGGGAGCCGCCATCAGGACCGTGAGTATCTCCAGGTCGGCCTGCGGCCCGTCGTCCCCGAACACCGGGACCTCACCGAAGCTGCCGGTGAGCCTGGCGGCGGCGACATGGGCATCGGCCTCGTCGTCGTAGAGCTCGTGGTGCCTGAGGTCGGGCTCCGTCCGGGACCGCGGGTCCGTCGCGCTCCGCGGACCGCCGTGCACCAGCTCCCACAGGGTGAGAGCGGTGCCGTCGGACAGCAGATACGTGTGCCGGTAGGTCTCGCGGTGGAGTACGGAACTGTGGTGCGAGGAGTGCAGGGAACTGCTGTGGGCGAGCGCGGTACCGAGTCTCTCGACCGTACTGTCGGGCAGGTCGAAAGAGTTGAGTGCCCGTCGCAGGAGTCGCTCGAGGTGCTGCTCGGTTGTCTCGTACGGATCGCTCAAGGTGCTGTCTCCAGGCCGTTGCCGCGTGTTACTTGCTGCGTGCTTAACGTAGTCCCTGGGTCCGACATCGTGACCGGGGTTCAGGAAAACGTATGGCGCACGCAGATGGTTCCTGGTGGTTCGTCCGAACTTCCTTACCCGGCAGGCGAGTCGGGCTCCGGGCCGTTGCCCGACGGTGGCTGTGAGGGGCGAGGCGGTGTGCCGTAGAGATCGCTGTACGAGGGGTAGCAGCCGCCGCCGGGGCGGCCGTCGACGCTCCGAGCTGCCCGGACGGCCTTCACGATGGCGCGCGCGAGCACATCCGCACCGGCCGCCAGCAGGTCGTTGAGCGCGATCGGATTCTGCGGATCAAGCGGCCGGGCGCCGGTGGCCAGCGCGAAAACGGTGTCCCCGTCGGTGAGCAGATGTACGGGGCGGACGGCGCGCGCCAGTCCGTCGTGCGCCGTACCCGCGAGCTTCTGCGCCTGGGCCCGGGTGAGGTCGGCGTCCGTGGCGACGACGGCGAGCGTGGTGTTGAGCGGGGGCCGTGTGTTCGCGTCCCGCGCCTCGGCGAGCCGCCGCTCCGCCGCGCGGAGGACCTCGGGCGCCGGGTGCACCGGCGGTTCGGCTGCGCCGTACTCCCCGTACAGCACCCCGGTACGCGGATCGACCACCGAGCCCGCCGCGTTCACCACGACGAGCGCGCCCACCGTGATCCCGGTGGGCAGCCGCGTGCTCGCCGTGCCCACGCCGCCCTTGAGCTGCCCGGCGACCGCGCCCGTGCCCGCGCCCACGCCCCCTTCGGTCACCGGCGCCCCCGGCCCCGCGGCTGCCGCGACCTCCACCGCCGCGCGGCCCGTCGAGGCGTCGGGGCGGGCCCGCCAGTCGCCGCCCCGCCCCAGGTCGAAGAGGCAGGCGGCGGGGACCACCGGCACCACGTGCGCCGGGTCGGGGCCGACCCGCACTCCGCGCCCCTGCTCCTCCAGCCAGGCCATCACACCGGACGCCGCGTCCAGGCCGTACGCGCTGCCGCCGGTCAGGACGACGGCATCGATGCGCTGCACCAGATTGCGCGGATCGAGCGCGTCCGTCTCCCGGGTGCCGGGACCGCCACCGCGTACGTCGACGGCCGCGACCGCACCGCCCTCGGGGGCGAGGACAACGGTGGTGCCGCTCAGCGCGCCCTCGCCCGGCACCTGCGCATGGCCGACGCGCAGCCCCGCGACGTCGGTCAGCGCGTCGAGCGGCCCGGCGGGAATCGGCGGGGCGGCATTCGGCGGGTCGGTGTTCGGCCCGGCGGTATCCGGGGGGCCGGAGGGGCCCGTCGGCTTCCGGGCCCGGGGTTCTTCCGTCACTGCGTACTCCTCACTGAGTGCCCCTTGCTGCGTGCTCCCCGCCGCGCACTGCTCGCTGCGTGAGCTGTCGTCGGCCGTCCCGTCGCGCTCAACCGGCCATGGCGGGCCGCCGGGACAGCAGCACCTCCACGGCCACGGCCGCCGCGGCCACCAGCCCGGCCGCCAACACCGCCCACCCGTCGGCGAACGTGCAGGCCAGGATGGCCAGCGCGGCCACGGGGAGGGACAGTTGCTCCGCGAGGTCGCGCTTGAAGTGGCGGGCGTGCAGCGCCCACACCGTCAACAGGAAGAGCGCGGAGGGAATGGTCACCGCGGCGGCGGCCACCGCGTCCGAGATGTGGGCCTTGCCAACGCTTTGCTCCACCGCCACCTCGATGCCCGCACCGATGGCGGCCGCGGAACCGAAGATCAGGTAGTGCCCGTATCCCCAGATGAACGCTTCCCTGCTGCCGCGCAGGTAGTCATGGATCGGCACGGCGAAATAGATCCACCAGGCGGAGAAGACGATCAGCAGTCCGCCTGCGGCGATCGGCAGCAGTTCGCCGAGCGCGTCGTGCTCGTCCACCGCCTCCTGGACCGCGACCGTGGCCGCCGCGATCGTCTCGCCCAGCACGATGATCGTGAACAGTCCGTACCGCTCACTGATGTGGTGCGGATGCCAGCTCGTCGAGCGGTCGCGCTCGGCGATCGCGGGAACGGACATCTCCGCGAGCGCGAGCACGACGAAGACGGCGGTACGGACTCCGCGGGAGTCGGCGGGCAGCAGCAGCATGGCGATCCAGCCCAGCTGCACCACCGTGATCCCGACGGCGTACCGCAGCGCGACCCGCCGCTCCCCGCCCTGGGTGCAGTGCGCGGCGCGCAGCCACTGGCTGGTCAGCGCGAGCCGCATCACCACATAACCGATGACGACGATCGTCCAGTCGCCCGCGTCGAAGGCGCGCGGCACTCCGGCGGCGAGGATGAGCACACCGGTGATCTGGACGAGCGTGACGACGCGGTACAGCGGGTCGTCGGTGTCGTAGGCCGAGGCGAACCAGCTGAAGTTGACCCAGGCCCACCAGATCGCGAAGAAAACGGCTGCGTAGCTGCCTATTCCGGTGAGGGCGTGGCCTTCGGCGACGGCATGTACCAACCGCGCGCCCGCCTGGGCCACGGCGACGACGAAGCACAGGTCGAAGAAGAGTTCCAGCGGGGTCGACGCGCGATGTTCCTCGGTGCGGCTGCGAGCCATCATTACGGGCATGGGAGCCAGCACACCAGACGGGCGTCGGCAACGCTGAACGGGGCATGCCCCGGACGGGCGATCGGGCTCACCCAGCCGAGCCGTAAAACGGGACCAACCGTCACGTACAACCCTACGGTGGCGGAGTGACCGAGCCGCCAGAAGCCTCCGCCGCAGCCGCGCAGCCCGCCACCGGTGCCCGCACCGGCTCCACCGGCTCCACCGGCTCCACCGGCTCCACCGGGGTGCCCGGCACCCAGCCACCCGCCGGGCCCGGCGCCGCCGGCCTCCCGGGCGTCGGCACCCGCTCCGTCACCGCCCGTGCGACGACGGCCGGTGTCATCGTCTCCGCCCTCCTGATCCTCGCGATCGTGCTCGGCAGCCGGCTGCTGGAGAACTTCGACTCCGCCCTGCTCCCGTACGCCGTCGCCACCGTCTTCCTCGCCTTCGGCGTCGCCTACCGCTACACGGTCTGGGTCTCCGCGCCCGGTGCCCGACGGCTCTTCAACCAGGGGTGGCGGAGCTTCTTCTCGGTGGCCAACTTCCGTAAGGCCCCCACCGCGCTGCCCCGGATGATCGCCACATATCTGGGCTTCCAGAAATTCCTCGGCGCCCGCTCGCACGCCCGCTGGGCCGCCCATCAGCTGATCTTCTGGGGCTGCGTCCTCGCCGCCCTGATCACTTTCCCGCTGACCTGGGGCTGGTTCACCTTCACCTCCGGCAGCGGCTCGGGTCCCGGTTACGAGATGCGAATCTGGGGCTTCGAGATCATCGGATTCGACTCCCTGGACATCCTGGGCTGGCTGATGTTCCACGGCCTGGACATCGCCGCCGTGCTCGTCATCCCCGGCGCCTCCTACTTCCTGTGGCGCCGGATGAAGGACCGCGGCGCCATCACCGGCCAGCGCTTCGCCTACGACATGGTCCCGCTGATCGCTCTCATCGTCATTTCCGTGACCGGTCTGCTGCTCACCTTCTCGTCGATCTTCCTGCACGGCGGCGGATACGAATTCCTGGCGGTTCTCCACATGGTGTCGGTGGTGTTCACCCTCATCTACATCCCGTTCGGGAAGTTCTTCCACATCGTCCAGCGCCCGGCCGCGGTCGGTATGCAGCTGTTCAAATACACCGCCCGGCAGGACCGGGAGGTCTTCGGCTGCCGCCGCTGCGAGGAACCCATCGACACCGGGCCCTATGTCGAGAACATCCGCGGCACCATGCGCGACCTCGGCCTCGACTTCGACGAGTGGGCCGAATACTGCCCGCGCTGCAAGCGGGTGCTGCGTGGCAGTGCCCATCTCTCCCACGTGAAGAAGGGCTTCAAGTGACCGTGGATCCGCGAGCGGCCGACCCCCGGACGGTGGTTCCCCTCGACCCCTCTCTCGCCCCGCCCGGCACCCGTGCCTTCCGGGACGCGGGCGGTATCCCCGCCGACCGGTGGCACGCCGACCACAGCGGCGAGACGCTCGTCCCCACCCACTGCTGCTTCTGCGGGGTCCAGTGCGGGATGTATCTGCGCGTCGACCGAGGCGGCAAGGTCTTCGGCGTCGAACCCCGCAACCACGACATCAACCGGATGCGGCTGTGTCCCAAGGGAATCAACGCGTACCAGCAGGTCAACCACCCCGACCGGCTCACCGCCCCGCTGATGCGCCGCTCCCGTGACGAGGACTTCCGAGAGGTCTCCTGGGACGAGGCGCTCGACTACACCGTCGCCGAGATCAAGCGCATCCAGCAGAGCTACGGGAACGACGCGTTCGGGCTCCTCGGCGGAGCCAGCCTCTTCTCCGAAAAGACCTATCTGGTCGGCAAATTCGCCCGGGTCGCCCTGAAGTCCCGGCACGTCGACTACAACGGCCGGCTCTGCATGGTCAGCGCCGCGGGCGCCAACAAACTCGCCTTCGGCATCGACCGGGCCGGCAACCCCTTCTCCGACATCCTGCTCACCGACTGCCTGCTGATCGCGGGTTCCAACGTCGGCGAGTGCTTCCCCGTGATGACCCAGTACGTGTGGGGAGCCCGGGACCGCGGTGCGAGCCTGATCGTCGTCGACCCGCGGGAGACCGCGATCGCCCGCACCGCCGACATCCATGTCGCCCTCAAGCCCGGCACCGATTCGGCCTTCTTCAATTCCGTGCTCAACGTGGTCATCGAGGAGGGACTGACCGACGAGGCCTATCTCGCCGCCCATGCCACCGGCTGGGACGAAGTGAAGGCCAAGGCCGCCGAGTACCCGCCGTCCCGGGCCGCAGACATCTGCGGGATCCCTGCCGAACAGATCGTCCAGGTCGCCCGCGCCTTCGCCCGCGCTCCCAAGGCCATGGCCTGGCACGCCCGCGGTATCGAGCACCACTCGCAGGGCGTCGAGAACTGCCTCAGCGTGATCAACCTCTGCACCGCCACCGGCCACATCGGCAAACCCGGCGCCGGCTACGGCACCATCACCGGCCAGGGCAACGGGCAGGGCGGCCGTGAGCACGGACAGAAATCCGACCTGCTGCCCGGCGGCCGCTCGATCATGAACGAGGAGCACCGCAGGCAGATCTGCGAGATCTGGGGCATCGCGGAATCCGAACTCCCGCCCGCAGGCACCTCGATGATGGAAATGGTCTGGCAGATGCAGCGCCGCGAGATCCGCGGCCTGATCGGCATCTGCAACAACCCCTTCGTCTCCCTCCCCAACTACAAGGTGGTCAAGGAGGGGTACGACGCCACAGAGTTCCACGCTCAATTCGATTTCTTCCTTTCCGAGACCGCTGCCAACGCGCATGTCGTCTTCCCCGTCACCACCTGGGCCGAGGACGAAGGGGTGATGGCCAACGCCGAGGCCCGGGTGGTGAAGCACAACAAGGCGCAGGACCCGCCGCCCGGTGTACGGACCGACACCTGGGTGATGTGCGAACTCGCCAGGCGCCTCGGCGCGGGCGACAAATTCGCCTTCGCCGACTCCCGGGCCGTCTTCGACGAACTGCGGATCGCCTCCGCCGGCACTGTCAACGACTACTACGGCATCACCTACGAACGGCTGGAAAAGACCGGCGGAATCGCCTGGCCCTGCCCCTCCACCGACCACCCCGGTACCCCTCGGCTCTTCGAGAACGGCAGGACCTACCACTCCGACGGCAAGATCCATCTACAGGTCGTCGAATGGCACCCGCCGATGGATCCGTACGACGACGAGCACCCCATGTCGCTCACCACCGGGCGCACCGTCGCCCACTTCCTCTCCGGCAACCAGACCCGTCGTCTGGGCGCCCTCGTGGAACAGACCCCGCGCCCCTGGGCCGAGCTCCATCCCTCCCACGGCTTCCGCAACGGCGAACCGGTCCGCGTCGTCACCCGGCGCGGCAGCGAGGTCTTTCCCGCACTGGTCACCGAGGCGATCCGCCCCGACACCGTCTTCATCCCGTACCACTGGCCCGTCCCCACCGCGGCCAATGCCCTCACCATCGACGCCCTCGACCCCCGCTCCAAGATCCCCGAGTACAAGGTGTGCGCCTGCCGTATCGAGCACGCCGGGAAGATCGACGACGTCCCCGCGCCTCCTGTCGCACCCGGCCAGGCCGGCTACCCGGAGACCCGGGTCTGCCGTACCGACCCGCTGCCGCCCACGGCCCCCCAGGGGCGTGGCACCTCGGAGAGGAGCTGACCGCCGCATGATGGGCAGAACGATCTTCATCGACCCGGGGCGCTGCATCGGTTGCCAGGCGTGCGTCTCCGCCTGCCGGGAATGCGACTCGCACCGCGGCAAGTCGCTGATCCACCTCGACTACACCGACGAGGGCCGGTCCGTGGCCTCCCTTCCGACGGTCTGCATGCACTGCGAGGACCCGGTCGCGCCCTGCGCCGAGGTCTGTCCCGCCGACGCGATCCCGGTGACCGCGGACGGTGTGGTGCAGCAGGCCGACACCACCCGCTGCATCGGTTGTGCCAACTGCGTCAACGCCTGCCCCTTCGGCGTCCCGAAGATCGACCTCCAGGCGAAGCTGCAGATGAAATGCAACCTCTGCTACGACCGCACCGCCTACGGCCTCGCTCCCATGTGTGCGACCGTCTGTCCGACCGGAGCGCTGTTCTACGGGACCGTCGAGGAGCTCCGGGCCGAGCGCCCCGGCGTCCAGGTCGCCGACACCTTCACCTTCGGCCGGAGCGAGGTACGCACCGGTGTGGCCATGGTCGTACCCGCCGACCGGGTGCAGTGGCCGGTGCCCGGCGGCCTTCCCGTCGTCGAGATCAACGGGAAGGACGTCCGCCGATGAGCGACACCGTCCAGCCGCCCTCCGGCGATCCGCGCGAAGCCCTGCACGACCGGATCGCCGCCGACTCCCTCACCACCCGGCGCGACTACCTCCGGATCGTGGTGACCGTCTCCGGCGGACTCGCCGTCGGCAGCCTCGGCGTGGCGGGTGGAATCCTGCCGCGCCACGGCGACCCCGACGACGACAAGACCCCCTCCCCGAAGAGGATCGCCGCTCAGCTCCTGCCCGGTGAGTCGCTCGCCTTCCACTACCCGGACGAAGAGGACAAGGCGGTCGCCGTCCGGCTGAACGACGGCTCCCTCGTCGGCTACTCCGCGATCTGCACCCATCTCGCCTGTGCCGTGCTCTGGCGCAAGGACCGCGGTTCCGAGGGCGAGCTGTACTGCCCCTGTCATGAAGGTGTCTTCGACGCCCGCACCGGTGAGGTCACTGCCGGGCCACCGCCCCGTGCGTTGCCCAAGGTGGTGCTCATCGAACAGGCCGACGGCAGTATCTGGGCGATCGGCACGACACGCTCGGGCGAGAGCATCGAACACGGTCTGTGCCGCCGGTTCCGCGCCGACCGCCCGGACCTCGCCTCCCGCATCGGCTGCCCCGCCGTCGAGGGCAGCGGCGTGGAGGCGCCGGCGGCCGCGTCGCCGGGAACAGCCGGTACGTCCGCGAGCGCCGATCCGCCCGTGAGCGCCGGTGTGTTCGCGAGTTCCAGGGCGTCCCGTACCCGTACCCGGACCGCCGAGGCCGAAGCCGAGGCCGGGACCTCTGGCAGGCGGACATGACCGACGCCCGGCAGTCCCGCGACCGGGAGCCCTCGAAGCCCCGGGGGTACCCGGAGTACCACCCGGGAAGTGCCCGTCCCGAACTCAACCGGCCCGTCCACGAGCGCTATCCGCAGATCCGCGCCACCAGCGGCTACGGCGACCCCCGGGTCCGCCACACCGGCCCCGGCCCGGGGGCGGGCACCGACCAGGAGCCCGAGCGGTCCTCGAAACTGACGGCCCGGCTGGCCCTCGCCATGACGGTGGTCGTCGGACAGCTCTGGGGCCTGACCGTCGTCATCGACGCCTGGATGGAGGGCAACACCGGCACGGCCTGGTGGGGCGCCGGCTTTCTCTGCCTGTCGTTCCTCGTCGTCCTCGGGCTGTGGCTGATCGATCCGAAGGATCGCTGACCGCCGCCGTACCCTTGACGTATGAGCACCGCCCCCGCCCCCGGCCCGCGCGATTCGAAGCCCTCCCAGCCGGAACGGCCGAAACCGAAACCGGTTCTGGTCTTCGACGATCCGCTGGACCAGCAGTCCGCGGACGATACGGACCGGGGGTGGGGCGAGCGGGCCCCGGCCGGTGGCAGCGCCGCCGATCTGGCGCGCTTCCTCGACGAGAAGCCGCCCCACCACATCTGATTCCCCGCTCCGTGGTGGTCCGGCGGCGTTGCTTCCGGTTCTTCCGCTGCGCCTCGCGCTACTGGTCGGGGGCCTGGCCGGGGTTCTCGCCCGACGGGCCGCCGCGCTGAGAGACGAGGGCGTCGCGGATCTCCTTCAGCACCTCCATCTCGCTCACCTCCAGCGTCTCCTGCACCCCCTCCTTCGCGGCCTGCATCGCCGCCCGCTTGGCGAGGTACTTGGCCATGGGCAGGACCATCAGGAAGTAGACGACCGCGGCCGTGATCAGAAAGCTGAGGGTGGCGCTGAGCACCGAACCCCACAGGATCCGGATGCCCTCGGTCGCCTCGCCCGTCTTCGGGTCCGTGATGCAGGGGCCCTTGAGGCAGGAGCTGTAGCCCTCCAGGTCCTTGGTGCCGAACGCACCGACCAGCGGGTTGATGACTCCCTTGACGATCGAGTTCACGATCTGGGTGAACGCGGCGCCGATGACGACGGCGACCGTCAGATCGATCACATTGCCGCGCATCAGGAAGGCTTTGAACCCTTCCAGCAGACTGACCTTTTTCTCGCTCGCAGATGAGGCTTCCTTCGCGTGTGCCGTAGGCGGAGCAAACTCCTCCGCAACTTGCGGCAGTACGGGATGAAACCACCCAATTCTTGGGTTTGGGCAGGCGACTTGACCGATCGCCAGTGCGAATCAACATAGGATCACCGCCAGTTGGGACGAGACGCCCGCGCCGGCCAGTGCGGTGGCCGTGTCCCGGGGAACCGACAGCACGATCAGCGCACCATCCTCCGCTGAACCCCCGGCACCCTCGGCAGCCTCGGCCGAGGTCTGTGGTACCTCCGCCACCCGCGCGCCCTTCGCCAGCACCCGGACCCCGGCTCCGGTCTCGGCTCCGGCTTCCCCGGCAGCGATCACGTCGACGTGGTCACCCGGCCGCAATAAGCGCACCGCCCCCGCATCCGCGATCCGGACCGGCGCGGACACCAACTGGGCCGGTCGCCGTGCCCGCTCCGGCACCGCTCCTGCCACACCACCGGCCCCCGCCCCGTACGCGGCCTCGCTACCCGCGCCGCCACCGCCCAGCCCCGTGGCGGCGAGCGCGGCGGCCGTCAGGGCCAGCCCGGCCGCGAGGGCACGACGCTGCCGCCACAACGCCCGCCGCAGCCGATGCCCACCGCCTCCGCGCACCCGCAATGGTTCGAACGCGGGCACCCCACAGGCCGGGGGCGCCGGCGGCGGAGACGGCAACGGCAACGGTGAGAACGACTGGGGAGTTGCGCGCGGCGGGGACGCTGCGCCCGGCGCGGAAGTCACGGATGACGCGGAAGCGACGGACGACGCGGAAGCGACGGACGACGGAAACATGGTCGACACCACCTGCCATGAGGAGTTCGAACGAACACCCCTCACGATCCACCGTCCGCGAGATTCCCGCCGAAGCCTGTGGAGAGCCCCGGAGTTGTGGACAACTCCGTCACCCACTCACGCCGCAACCGTCACTCGCGCCGCAACCGTCCCGCGCCCCACGGCAACCGTCCCGCGCCCCACGCGCCCCGCGCAACCGCCCTACGCAGCCGCCCCGCGCAACCGCCCCTCTCACCCGCTAAGGCAGCTCGATCCCCGTCTTGAGCCCGTCCAGCGCATGCGAGCACGGGCAGTCCCGGTCCGCCTCCGCGGGCAGAGCGGCCACCACGTCGAAGAGCACGGCACGCAGGCGCCCCACATTGGCCGCGAACACCTTCAGCACCTCCCCGTGCGAGACGCCATCGCCGGCCTCCGCGCCCGCGTCCAGGTCCGTCACCAGGGTCATCGTCGTGTAGCAGAGGCCCAGTTCACGGGCGAGCACGGCCTCCGGGTGACCGGTCATCCCGACCACCGACCAGCCCATCGCCGCATGCCAGCGCGACTCCGCCCGGGTCGAGAAGCGCGGCCCCTCGACGACCACCAGCGTTCCGCCGTCCACCGGATCCCAGTTCCTCGCCCGCGCAGCCGCCAGCGCCGCCCTGCGCCCCTCGGGGCAGTACGGATCGGCGAAGCCCAGATGCAGGACGTTCGGCTCCGCCCCGTCGGCCCGGATCTCCCCGTCGTAGTACGTCTGCGTCCGGGCCTTGGTGCGGTCCACCATCTGGTCGGGCACGAGCAGGGTGCCCGGCCCGTACTCCGGGCGCAGGCCGCCCACCGCGCACGGGCCGAGCACCTGACGTACGCCGACGGAGCGCAGCGCCCACATGTTGGCCCGGTAGTTGATGCGGTGCGGCGGCAGATGGTGGCCGCGTCCGTGGCGGGGGAGGAAGGCGACCCGGCGGCCGCCGATCTCGCCGAGGAAGAGGGAATCGCTCGGCCGTCCGTACGGAGTGTCCACGCGCACCTCCGTGACGTCCTCCAGGAAGGAGTACAGGCCCGAGCCGCCGATGACACCGATCTCTGCGTTCACCATGCGATCACATTAGCGGCGCGCGAAAACGCCGGAAGCCCCGCCGAACGGATCGGCGGGGCTCACGGTGGAAGTGCGGTGTGCGAGTGCGGTTCGGCTCAGGCGGCCGACGTGCTGCTCGTCGAGGACGAGGAGGACGACGGCGAGGAAGCCGAGGAAGAGGACGCAGCGGAGGCGGACGACTTCGAGTCGGATCCCGCGGACGCCGAGGACGACGAGGAATCGGACGAAGCGGAACCGGACGCCTTCGCCGAGGACGAAGCCGGCGTGCTGCTCGACGAGGAGCCGCGGCTGTCGTTCCGGTAGAAACCGGAACCCTTGAAGACGATGCCGACCGCCGAGAACACCTTCTTCAGGCGTCCGTCGCAGCTCGGGCACACGGTGAGGGCGTCATCGGTGAACTTCTGCACCGCCTCTAGGCCCTCGCCACATTCGGTGCACTGGTACTGATAGGTCGGCACTTGCTCCTCCTGGCACTCTGACTCAATGAGTGCTAACGACGCTCCATACTGACGTATTCCGCAGCATCAGTCCACCGTGACCGGCTTCCGGTGACCGACACCACGTGCCACGGTCCGTCCCGAGGCGGCGGGCGCGAGCCGCGAACGCAGTCCCACCAGGGTGATCAGCGCCAGTACGGTCCCGACGAGCGGCACCACGAATCCGGTGCTGGCTCCGTGGGCGTCCGCGAGCCGCCCGGCGACCGTCACAGCCGCCGCCTGGCCGAGCGCGACCGAGCCGGTCAGCCAGGTGAACGCCTCGGTCCGGGCGGATCCCGGCACCAGGGCCTCGACCAGCGTGTAGCCGCTGATCAGGGCCGGGGCGATGGAGAGCCCGACCAGAAGTCCGAGCCCGGCCAGCAGCGGCACCGAGTGCACCGCCCACAGCCCGGACGCGGTCAGGGTGAGTGCCGCGTACCCGACGAGCAGCCGCCGTCGCGGCCCGCTCTTCCAGGCGATGGCACCGCAGGCGATCCCGGCCAGCATGTTGCCGGCCGCGAAGACGCCGTACAGCAGACCGTTCGCTCCGGGGCGGCCGATCTCCTCGGCGAAGGCGGTCAGCGAGACCTGCATGCCGCCGAAGACCGCGCCGATCCCGAGGAAGGCAACCGCGAGCACCCGCACACCCGGTACGGAGAGGGCGGAGGCATGCCGCTGGGAGGTGCCGGCCGCGGCGTCGCGCACCGCGGGCTGGGTGCGGCGCTGTGCGGCGAAGAGCAGCCCGCCGACCAGCGTCAGCGCGGCCTCCGTGATCAGACCGGCTGCCGGGTGCACCCCCGTGCACAATGCGGTGGCGAGCACCGGGCCGATGACGAAGGTGAACTCGTCCGTCACCGACTCGAAGGCCGCCGCGGTGGACAGCAGCGGCGAGGCCTCCCGGCCCGGTGCCGCACCGAGCACGGCCGCCCAGCGGGCCCGCACCATCGGCCCGACCTGCGGAACGGACGCACCCGTCGGCACGGCCGCCACGAACAGCGCCCACAGGGGCGCGTCCGCCAGCGCCAGTGCCGTCAGCGCCGACACGGACGCCGCGTGCACCAGGACGCCGGGCAGCAGCACGGCACGCTGGCCGAAACGGTCGGCGAGCTTGCCGGTCTGCGGGGCGAACAGGGCCATGGAGACACCGGTCACGGCGGCGACGGCGCCCGCGCTGCCGTACGAGCCGGTGGTGTGCTGGACCAGGAGCACGATGCCGATGGTCAGCATCGCGAAGGGCTGCCGTGCGGCGAAGCCCGGAAGGAGAAATGTCCACGCACCCGGGGTGCGCAGCAACTGCCCGTAACCGGGGCGGTCGGTGACCGTGGACGCCACGGTCCATGCCTTTCTGCCGCCTGGTGGCCGAGCTCCCGCGCGGTGGCCGGCACGGATAGGTGCGGGCTCGTTCGTGCGGGTGCTGCCGAGAGCTGTCCTCTTCGCGCGGAACTGCGGTAGATGCCGGGCGCTCAGCAGAGGCGGAGGACGCCACGACCGCCATACGGTCGCGCCAGCTCTGCATCAGGCAGAGTTGGTCGTTCAGATTGGTCGATCGGGTTGGTCGTTCGGGTCGGTCGACCGGCATTGGTCAGGTCGGTCGACCGGGTTCGTCGACCGACCCCGTCACAGAGGTCGATCGGCTCCCTTCATGATACAGGCAGAGGTCCTTGTGCACCTGTGAATGTGCACAAGGACTCCACCGCAGCCTCGGATCGGAAGCACCCGCAGGCGCATCCCTGCCTCAGCGGTGCGTCTTGGACCCGCCGGTCCTGCCCAGCTTCTTCACGGCCTTCAGCGCATGCGTCACCTCGTGCACCACATCGTGTGCCGCGTGCCCCTCGCCGCTGCTGCCGGCTCTGCCGCCGGCCCCCAGCCAGCCCGCGAGCTTGCCGCCCTCGCCGACCGCGTGCAGCCGTTCCTCCGCCGCGTCGCGCACCGGGTCGGTGGTGACCACCAGCAGCTCGTCGCCCCGCCGCAGCACGGTCGAGGGCGCCGGTACGAAGCTCTTGCCGTCCCGCACGACGAGGGTGACGGCGGCCCCGGCGGGCAGCCGCAGCTCCCCGACCTCCACGCCGTGCATCTTCGACCGGCCGGGGATCGCCACCGACAGCAGATGGCCGCGCAGCCGCTCCAGCGGCGCCGACTCGATGCCCAGGTCGGCGGCCTCCGCCGGATCGTCGGCGATCTTCAGGGCCTTCGCCAGCCAGGGCAGGGTCGGCCCCTGGATGAGGGTGTAGACGACGACGAGCACGAAGACGATGTTGAAGACCCGGGTGGAGCCCTCGATCCCGGAGACCATCGGAATGGTCGCCAGGATGATGGGCACGGCGCCGCGCAGGCCCGCCCAGGACATGAGTGCCTTCTCCTGCCAGGGCAGCCGGAACGGCGCCAGCGAGATGAAGACCTCCAGCGGACGCGCCACCACGGTCAGCACCAGCCCGACGATGACCGCGGGCCAGAAGTCGTCCAGCAGATCGTGCGGCGTGACCAGGAGACCGAGCAGCACGAACATGCCGATCTGGGCCAGCCAGCCGAGCCCGTCGGCGAAGCCGCGGGTGGCGGGCCAGTGCGGCAGCTTGGCGTTGCCGAGGATCATCGCGGCCAGATAGACGGCGAGGAAGCCACTGCCGTGGACCAGGGCGCCCGCCGCGTACGCGGACACCGCGATCGCCATCACGGCGATCGGGTAGAGGCCGGACGCGGGCAGCGCCACATGACGCAGTCCGTACGAGCCGAGCCAGCCGACCGCGATACCCATGGCCGCACCGATCGCGAGCTCCAGGGCTATCTCGCCGAGCAGCACGTACCAGCTGTCCACCGGACCCTTGGTGGAGAAGGCGACCACCAGGATCACCACGGGCGCGTCGTTGAAGCCGGACTCGGCCTCCAGCACACCGGTGACCCGGGCCGGCAGCGGCACCTTGCGCAGTACGGAGAAGACCGCGGCGGCGTCCGTCGACGAGACGACCGCGCCGATGATCAGCGACTGCCGCCAGTCCAGGCCGACCAGGTAGTGCGCCCCGGCCGCAGTGACGCCCACGCTCACCGCGACGCCGACCAGCGAGAGCATCGCCGCGGCGGGCAGTGCCGGTTTGATCTCTTTCCACTTGGTGCCCAGGCCACCCTCGGCGAGGATCACGACGAGTGCGGCATAGCCGATGACCTGGGTCAGTTCCGCATTGTCGAACTTGACGTCGAAGATGCCGTCCTGCCCCATGGCGATCCCGATGCCGAGGTACAGGAGCAGGCTGGGGAGCCCGCTGCGGGACGAGACGCGCACCGCCGCCACCGCGACGAGCAGTACGAGTGAGCAGACGAGCAGGAGTTCGTTGAGCATGTGGACAGACAGTGGCCGTTCCTTCCCTGCGTACGCCTGCCGAGTCGAACGGATCGACCTGTCGACGTGATCGAGCGGATCGATCTGATCGGACGGTTCGACCGGATCGACCCTCGGCATCGGCCATGGGCGGCCGGTACTTCGTTACCTTACCTAATCTTTAACGTTTTCTTGATGCCTTCGAGCGTTCGTACGATCGCTACGCAATTCGAACCATCCCGATACCGCGTCAGAGCCGTCCCGGCGCTGCGCCTATGGTTGCTCCTGCACTCCCAGGACCACCTGCCCCTCGAAGGACAGCGATGCCCGCCAACACAACCGCCCCTTCCGGCCCCGCCGGTTCCGCCGGTTCCGCCGGTGCGAAGACCGGCAGGAAGAAGGGGCGACGTGCCCGCCTGATCGTGATCGTTCTGGTGCTGGCGCTCGTCGCGGGCATCGGTTACGGCACGTTCTGGTCCGTATCCACCGTGCGGGCCTCGTACCCGCAGACGACCGGGTCGACGAAGCTCGACGGCCTCGACGGGAACGTCGACGTCAAACGCGACAGCTACGGAATCCCGCAGCTGTACGCGGACACGGATGCCGACCTCTTCCGCGCCCAGGGCTTCGTCCAGGCGCAGGACCGCTTCTGGGAGATGGACGTCCGCCGTCACATGACGGCCGGCCGGCTCTCCGAGATGTTCGGCTCCGGACAGGTCGAGACGGACTCCTTCCTGCGCACGCTGGGCTGGCGCAAGGTCGCGCAGGAGGAGTACGACAACGTCCTGTCCGAGGACACCAAGAAGAACCTCCAGGCGTACGCGGACGGCGTGAACGCCTACCTCAAGGGGCGCGACGGCAAGGACATCTCCGTCGAGTACGCGGCCCTCGGCTTCACCAACGACTACAAGCCCGCCGAGTGGACCCCGGTCGACTCGGTCGCCTGGCTCAAGGCCATGGCCTGGGACCTGCGCGGCAACATGCAGGACGAGATCGACCGCTCGCTGATGACCAGCAGGCTCGACGCGAAGCAGATCAAGGACCTCTACCCGGCGTACCGGCACGACAAGCACCGGCCGATCGTCGACCAGGGGGCGGTCTCCCCGGTCACCGGGAAGTTCGACCCGGACGCGACACCGTCCGACAACATCGGCTCGAACACCGTGCAGGGCGCCACCGAGGGCCTGAACACCCAGCTCTCCTCGCTCTCCGACACCCTCGACCAGATCCCGGCGCTGCTCGGCCCGAACGGCAACGGCATCGGGTCCAACTCCTGGGTGGTCTCCGGCGACTACACGACCACCGGCAAGCCGCTGCTCGCCAACGACCCGCACCTGGCGCCGCAGCTGCCCTCGCTCTGGTACCAGATGGGCCTGCACTGCCGCGAGATCTCGGAGCAGTGCCAGTACGACACCGCGGGCTACACCTTCTCCGGCATGCCCGGCGTGATAATCGGTCACAACCAGGACATCGCCTGGGGCTTCACCAACCTCGGCGCGGACGTCACCGACCTCTTCCTGGAGAAGGTCTCCGGCGACGGCTACCTGTACGACGGCAAGGTCAAGCCCTTCACCACCCGTGAGGAGACCATCAAGGTCGCGGGCGGCGAGGACCGGACGATCACCGTCCGCGAGACCAACAACGGTCCGCTGGTCTCCGACCGCAGTAGCGAACTGGAGAAGGTCGGCCAGAAGGCCCCCGTGACCAACGCGGCGCCGGACCGGGCCGACGGCTACGCGGTCGCCCTGAAGTGGACCGCGCTGGAGCCCGGCAAGTCCATGGACGCCGTCTTCGAGCTCAACCGGGCCAAGGACTTCACCACCTTCCGGGCGGCGGCCGAGCACTTCGAGGTCCCCTCGCAGAACCTCATCTACGCCGACACCAAGGGCCACATCGGCTACCAGGCGCCCGGGAAGATCCCGGTCCGCCTCAAGGGCGACGGCACGATGCCCAGCCCCGGCTGGTCCTCGGAGTACGGCTGGAAGAAGGAGCCGGTCCCGTTCGACGAGCTGCCCTACGAGTACGACCCGAAGCGCGGCTACATCGTCACCGCCAACCAGGCCGTCATCGACGAGAAGAAGTACCCCCACCTGCTGACCAAGGACTGGGGCTACGGCACCCGCAGCCAGCGGATCGACGACCTCATCCAGTCGAAGATCAAGGGCGGCGGGAAGATCTCGACCGAAGACATGCAGAAGATGCAGATGGACAACACCAGCGAGATCGCCGCGCTGTTGGTGCCCGAACTGATGAAGATCAACATCTCGGACAAGAGCGTCCGTGAGGCGCAGAAGCTCCTGGAGGGCTGGGACTACACCCAGGAGCCCGACTCGGCCGCGGCCGCGTACTTCAACGCGGTCTGGCGCAACATCCTCAAGCTGGCCTTCGGCAACAAGCTGCCCAAGGAGCTGCGGGTCAAGGGCGAGTGCCTCAACGTGCCCCGGGCCGACGGTTCGGGCCCGGTCGACGAGCAGGACCGGCTGGTGCGCGAGTGCGGCCGGCGCGACGCGGACTCCGCCCAGCCCGACGGCGGTGACCGCTGGTACCAGGTGGTCGCCGACCTGATGGACGACCAGAACAGCGACTGGTGGAAGGCGCCGAAGAGCGGCCGGGACCTGGCCACCGAGAACCGTGACCAGCTCTTCGCCCGCGCCATGGAGGACGCCCGCTGGGAGCTGACCGCCAAGCTCGGCAAGGACATCACCACCTGGAGCTGGGGCCGGCTGCACCAGCTGACCCTGAAGAACCAGACCCTCGGCACCGAGGGCCCCGGCCTGCTCCAGCGGGCCCTCAACCGCGGCCCGTGGAACCTCGGCGGCGGCGAGGCCGCGGTGAACGCCACCGGCTGGAACGCGGCGGGCGGCTACGAGGTCGTCTGGGTCCCGTCGATGCGGATGGTGGTCAACGTGGGGGACTGGGACAAGTCCCGCTGGATCAACCTCACCGGCGCCTCCGGGCACGCGTTCAGCGCGCACTACACCGATCAGACCGACAAGTGGGTCAACGGTGAACTGCTCGACTGGTCCTTCGGGACGAACGCCGTCGGCAAGTCGACGACCGACACCCTGACCCTCAAGCCCTAGGGTCTGTCCGGCGGCTCGCCGCCGGTGTCACCACCACGTCAACGGGGTGGTCGTGCGGTTCCTCCGGGACCCGCGCGACCACCTCGTTGTCGTACAGCAGGACGATCAGTGCCGGACGCGCCCCGGCCGCGGCGAGCCTGGCCAGCACCCGGTCGTAGCTGCCGCCGCCGCGGCCGAGCCGCATCCCGCGTCCGTCCACCGCGAGGCCCGGCAGCAGGACCGCGTCCGCCTCCAGGACCGCTTCGGGGCCCAGTCGCCCGCCGTCCGGCTCCAGCAGCCCGCGGCCGGCCCGGACGAGATGCCCGGCTCCTTCGTACGGAGCCCAGTCCAGATCGTTGTCCGCGAGGAGCACCGGCAGCAGCACCCGCACCCCCCGGGCGCGCAACGCGTCCAGCAGCGCGCGGGTGCCCGGCTCACTGCCCACCGAGACGTACGCGGCGACGGTACGCGCCCCGGACAGCTCCGGGAGCTCCAATGCGCCCCGGGACAGAACCACCGCCGCGTTCTCCACGTCTTCCTTGCTCAGAAGGCGCCGTGCGGCCAGCAGTTCACGTCGGAGCAGCGCCTTTCGGGACATCTCTGTGCTCAACGGGCACTCCTGTATCTCTCGCATCCGCATATAGGCGTACAAAGTTAACCGGAGCCTCATCTTCCTCACATACGCACCAGTTATGGTTCTGCGCATGACTCAGTCGCACCCCAGGATCAGCAAGGCTGTCATCCCGGCCGCGGGGCTCGGTACCCGCTTCCTGCCGGCCACCAAAGCCACTCCCAAGGAGATGCTGCCTGTGGTCGACAAGCCGGCGATCCAGTACGTCGTCGAGGAGGCGGTGACCGCCGGTCTCTCCGACGTCCTGATGATCACCGGCCGCAACAAGCGCCCGCTCGAAGACCACTTCGACCGCAATTACGAGCTGGAGTCCGCGCTCACCCGGAAGGGAGACGCCGAACGGCTCAAGAAGGTCCAGGAGTCGAGCGATCTGGCCACCATGCACTACGTCCGGCAGGGTGACCCGCGCGGCCTCGGCCACGCCGTGTTGTGCGCCGCGCCGCACGTGGGGGACCAGCCGTTCGCGGTCCTCCTCGGCGACGACCTGATCGACCCGCGCGACCCGCTGCTCGCCCGCATGGTCGAGATCCAGGAGCGCGAGGGCGGCAGCGTCATCGCGCTGATGGAGGTCGCGCCGGAGCAGATCCACCAGTACGGCTGTGCGGCCGTCGAGCCAACCGTCGAGGGCGATGTGGTGCGCATCACCGGCCTCGTCGAGAAGCCCGAAACGGCCGAGGCGCCCAGCAACCTCGCCATCATCGGCCGCTATGTCCTGGACCCCGCCGTCTTCGGGATCCTGCGCAGGACCGGGCCCGGCCGCGGCGGCGAGATCCAGCTCACCGACGCCCTCCAGCTCCTCGCCGAGGACGAGGAGATCGGTGGCCCCGTGCACGGTGTCGTCTTCAAGGGACGCCGCTATGACACCGGTGACCGGAGCGATTACCTCCGTGCCATTGTCAGACTCGCGTGCGAACGTGAAGACCTGGGCCCGGACTTCAAGACCTGGCTCCGCAGTTACGTCACTGAGGAGATGTAGCACTTTGAGCAGCACGATCTGGTCGGTGGACGAGCACCTGGAAGACATTCTCGGCGCGGTGCGACCGCTCGAACCCATCGAGCTGCAACTGCACGATGCCCAGGGCTGCGTCCTCGTCGAGGACGTCATGGTGGGGATCGCCCTGCCGCCCTTCGACAACAGCTCGATGGACGGGTACGCGGTCCGCGTCGCCGATGTCGAGGGCGCCGACGAGGAGTTCCCCGCGGTGCTCACCGTCATCGGTGACGTCGCGGCCGGCAGCGACGGACTGCCCGGCGACCGGAGCGTCGGCCCCGGCGAGGCCGCCCGCATCATGACCGGCGCCCCGCTGCCGGCCGGAGCCGAGGCCGTGGTCCCGGTCGAGTGGACCGACGGCGGCACGGGCGGCGGCCCGGCCGACACCATGCGCTCGCTGCGCGACGCCCCGGAGGGCGCGGGCGGCGAGGTCCGGGTACACCGCCCGGTCGAGGCCCGCGCCCATGTCAGGGCCCGCGGCAGCGACGTGAAGCCGGGCGAGCTGGCACTGAGCGCCGGATCGGTCATCGGCCCGCCGCAGATCGGCCTGCTCGCCGCGATCGGCCGTTCGACGGTGAAGGTGCGGCCCCGGCCGCGCGTCGTCGTCATCTCCACCGGCAGCGAACTGGTCCAGCCCGGCGAGGAACTGACCGGCGGCCGGATCTACGACTCGAACAGCTTCGCGCTCACGGCCGCGGCCAAGGACGCCGGAGCGATCGCCTACCGGGTCGGTGCCGTCACCGACGACGCCGACACGCTCCGCGCCACGATCGAGGACCAGCTGATCCGCGCCGACATCGTCGTCACCACCGGAGGCGTCAGCGTCGGCGCGTACGACGTCGTCAAGGAAGCCCTGACCTCGGTGGGCGACGAGGACGAACCGGGCAGCGGCATCGACTTCCGCCGGCTCGCCATGCAGCCGGGCAAGCCGCAGGGCTTCGGCTCGATCGGCCCCGAGCACACACCGCTGCTGGCGCTGCCGGGCAACCCCGTCTCGTCGTACATCTCCTTCGAGCTGTTCGTACGGCCCGCGATCCGCACACTGATGGGCCTGAAGGACGTGAACCGCCCCACCGTCCGGGCCACGCTGAACGCCGACAAGGCACTCACCTCGCCGTCCGGCAAGCGCCAGTTCCTGCGCGGTACGTACGACGCGGAGGCCGGCACGGTCACCCCCGTCGGCGGCGCCGGATCGCATCTGATCGCCGCACTCGCCCAGTCGGACGCGCTCATCGTGCTGCCCGAGGACGTCACCTCCGCCGAGCCCGGCACGGACACCGAGGTGATCCTGCTCCGCTGATCCCGGGGCGGTGGCGGTACGGTGTCTGCCGCTGTGCCTTCCCGGGGACACCCCCGGGCCCCCGGCCCGCACCCCGGTGCGGGCCGAACGGGCAACCGGCGCCCTACCGCGAGGCGGAGTTAGTTGAGTACGCAGAAGAGGCTGACGCACATCGACGAGGCGGGCGCGGCCCGCATGGTCGACGTCTCGGAGAAGGACGTCACGGCGCGGGTTGCCCGTGCCAGCGGCCGGGTCCTCGTCTCGCCGCGCGTCGTCGAGCTGCTCCGCGGCGAAGGGGTCCCCAAGGGCGACGCCCTCGCCACCGCCCGGATCGCCGGGATCATGGGAGCCAAGCGCACCCCCGACCTGATCCCGCTCTGCCACCCGCTGGCCGTCTCCGGCGTCGAGGTCGACCTGAGCGTCGCCGACGACGCGGTGGAGATCACGGCCACCGTGAAGACCACGGACCGCACCGGCGTCGAGATGGAGGCCCTGACCGCGGTCTCCGTCGCCGCGCTCACCGTGATCGACATGATCAAGGCGGTCGACAAGGCGGCGGTCATCACGGACGTACGGGTCGAGTCGAAGTCGGGCGGCAAGTCCGGCGACTACCGGCGCACCGGGCCGGACGGAGCGGACGCGTGACGGCGCCCGGGACGGGGCCGGCCCCGTCGGGCGGTGCGCCGACCGCCCCGTACGCCGCCCTCGTCGTCACCGCCTCCAACCGCGCCTCGGCCGGCGTCTACGCCGACAAGGGCGGCCCCCTGATCTCCGAGGCGCTCGCGCGGCTCGGCTTCGCCGTCGACGGACCGCAGGTCGTGCCCGACGGCGATCCGGTCGAACAGGCCCTGCGCGCCGGAGTGGCCGCCGGGTACGACGTCATCGTCACGACCGGCGGTACGGGCATCTCGCCCACCGACCGCACCCCCGAGGCCACCCGCCGCGTCCTCGACCACGAGATCCCCGGCATCCCCGAGGCGATCCGCGCCGAGGGCCGCGACAAGGTCCCCACCGCCGCGCTCTCCAGGGGCCTAGCGGGTGTCGCGGACCGCACGCTCATCGTGAACCTGCCGGGCTCCACCGGCGGGGTGCGCGACGGACTCGCCGTCCTCGCCCGTCTCCTGGTGCACGCCGTCGATCAGCTGCGCGGCGGCGATCACCCCCGACCGGGGAGCCCGAGCTGAACGTCTCGACCTGGCCGGTGGTCCTCGACGACGGCGAGATCGTCCTCCGTCCGATCAAACTGCGCGACCAGCGCATGTGGCGCGAGGTCAACCGGCGCAACCGTGAATGGCTGCGCCCCTGGGAGGCGACCGTGCCGCCGCCCGCGCCGGGCGGACCGGTGGCCCAGCGTCCCACGTACCGTCAGATGATCCGCCATCTGCGCGCCGAGGCCAACGCCGGCCGGATGCTGCCCTTCGCCATCGAGTACCAGGGCCGGCTGGTCGGTCAGCTGACGGTCGCCGGGATCACCTGGGGCTCGATGTGCTCGGGCCATGTCGGCTACTGGGTCGACCAGGAGGTGGCCGGCCGCGGTGTGATGCCGACCGCGGTCGCGCTCGCCGTCGACCACTGCTTCCGCACGGTCGGACTGCACCGCATCGAGGTGTGCATTCGGCCGGAGAACGGGCCCAGCAGAAGAGTCGTGGAGAAACTGGGATTCCGTGAGGAGGGGCTGCGCCCGCGCTATCTCCACATCGACGGTGCCTGGCGGGACCATCTGATCTATGCGCTCACCGCGGAGGAAGTACCCGACGGGCTGCTCCGGCGCTGGCACCGGTCGCGACCTGGAACGCCACGGGAAATAAGATAAGTGTTCGATATTGATCGGTAGTTGACCGATAGCGACCACACAAACACCCACGGTTGGTCTGAACAATCACAAAAAAAGTCCTTGATATCAGCCGGATCGTGCGACACACCGGGCCAATTGGCGGATGCCCCCGCGCAAACCCCTCTACGGTGTGAGACGTGAGCAGCAGCGGCCTCATCTATGCAGTCATCGTCGGGGCCTGGGCCGCCTACTTGGTGCCGATGTGGCTCCGCAGGCAGGACGAGCTCAACGAAGCACGTCCTACGGAACGCTTCAGCACCGCCATCCGGCTGCTGTCCGGACGGGCGGCGATGGAGCGCCGGTACGCCAAGGAGCTGCGGGAGCGCACTGCCGAGGAGGCGGGGCCCGACGCCGACCCGGACGTCGACACGGACCGATTGGACTCCGTGGACGTTCGGGCCTTCGCCGCGCCCGACGCGCATACCGAAGCCCGGGTGCACGACCCGGCACGCGCGCCCGAGCGCACGGCCGAGGAGCGCCCCGAACCGGCACCGGTTTCCGTCAGGCGCGTACGCCCCCGCCCGGGCTCCGGCGGAACGGACGCCGAGCGCGTCCGGCGCGCCCAGCGCCTCCAGGTCCTCGCGCGCCGTCGGCGCACCACCGTCGTCCTCTTCCTGGCCTTCACCCTCGGCGCGGTCGTCGCGGCGGTCGGCGGCCTCCACTTCCTCTGGGCACCCGCGGTTCCGGCCGTGCTGCTGAGCACGTACATCGTGCATCTGCGGGCCCAGGAGCGGCGCCGGTTCGCCTTCACCATGGACCGGCGCCGGGCCGAGGTGGCGGCGCAGCATCTGCGCGAGAACCGTCCCCGCAGGCACCAGCCGGCCGCGGCGGCTCCCGCCGAGCCCGACGAGGAGCCCGAAGCGCGCCGCCCCGAGCCGGAGCCCACGCCCGCGGTCTCCCCGCAGGAGGCCGGCCGCCGCGCCCTGGTCGAGCAGACGGACCACGCGGAATGGGTCGACCAGCAGCGCGAACGCGGCCGGGCCCAGGGCGACAGCTGGGAGCCCGTCCCGGTCCCCCTGCCGACCTATGTCACCGCCCCGGTCGCCCCGCGCGCCACGGGCGGCGTCGAGGTCGGCAACCCGGAGACCTGGAGCGCGGCCCGCTCCAGCGCTGCCGAGCCCACCCAGACGGGCACCTCGCACCCCGTGGCACCCCAGGTCGACCCGGCCCCGCGCCAGCGCACCAACCAGTCCCGTCGCACCCGCGACCGGGGCCGCACCCCGCTCTTCGACCAGTACGAAGACGGGGAACGCCCCCGAGCCGCCAACGAGTGAGCCCGCTCCGGGCCCGCTGCGCCGCCGCCTCGGCTGACCAGCACGGACCGGATTTCCGAGCACCCCGTTCGGGGTGCTAGAGTTTCACTCGTTGCAAGGGCCTGTGGCGCAGTCTGGTAGCGCACCTCGTTCGCATCGAGGGGGTCTGGGGTTCAAATCCCCACAGGTCCACCGCACATACGAGATCCCGTCCGATCGAAAGATCGGACGGGATCTTTGCGTTTCGGAGAGTTGGACCGAGACGTCGGCGGCCGGGTGGCCGTCAGCAGACGGTGTTCGACCAGGTCGGTGGGCCCCTGGCTGTGAGGGAGCCGACCGTTTAGTGGGTACCCACTAGGATGCGGTCGGGGGCGTGGAGCCGGGGCAGTGGCGGCAACCGTGTGACGGGGCCCCCGCTGACAGGGGAGAGAGCACATCCTGCACCCTGTCGAAGGCCCTTGACCCCTTGTCCCCTGTCCGTACCCTGCCCATGCCGACACTCCTGGAGGTCTCCCGGTGACGTCAGCCGCGCGGCCGTCCGCCCCGAAGCCCGGTCCTCCGCCGCGCCGGGAGCGTTGGTTCCAGCCGCGTCGCTCCGGGTTCGGGTGGGAGCAGGAGGGGCTGGACCATGTGCGGGAGCTGATGCCCCAGGTCGAGCCGCACCGGGCGTGGGCGACGTTCCAGTTCACGGGTACCTCCGGCCGGGTCAACGAGTGTGACCTGCTGATCGCTGTGCCAGGCGGCTTGTACCTGCTGGAGCTGAAGGGCCACCCGGGCAGGGTGGTGAACCATGGCGACACCTGGCAGTTCCACGACAACCGGGTACGCACGCTCAAAAACCCGCTGCATCTCACCGACCTCAAGGCCAAGGAGCTCAAGGAGCAGCTCACCCGCGCGGCGCGTGCGCTGAACGAGGACCCGAGACAGGTTCCTTTCATCAAGCCGGCGGTCTTCCTGCACGACCCCGACCTGGTGAGTGAACTCGATGAGTTCCAGCGGACCGCCGTCTACGGGCGCAACGACTGCGGCAGCGGACTTCCGGGAATCTGGGACGATCTGCTGGGCCTGCCGCCCGAGCGCGAGAGCTGGCGCATCACCCCGCGGACCGGCCTGCTGCTCGAAAAGCTGATGACGCACATCGGGATCAGCCACTCCATGGCTCACCTGCGCTTCGGCGACGACTGGCGCCTGGAGCCGCGCGCCCTGGACGCGGGCCCCGGCTGGGAGGACCGGCTCGCGACCCGTGACGACGGCCTGGTGAAGGAGAGCGGCCGGGTCAGGATCTACCTCGCCGGTCAGGCCGCCTCGACGCAGCAGCGTGATGCGGTGGACCGGGCGGCTCGCCGCGAGTATCAGGTGCTGCAGGGCATCAACCACCGTGGCATCGTGCAGGCCGTGCAGATCCGGGAGCATGCGGGCGGCCCGGCGATCCTCTTCCGCCACCGTGCCTCGGACCTGCGCCTCGACGCCTACCTCGACGCATACGGCAGTCGGCTGACGCCCAAGGACCGGCTGGACATGGTGCGCCAGCTCGCCGAGGCGGTGCGCTACGCGCACAACCGGTCCCTGTACCACCGTGCCCTCTCGGCCCGTTCGGTGTACGTCTCGGCCGAGGAGGACGGCAGCGATCCGGTCATCAGGGTCGCGGACTGGCAGACGGCGGCGCGTGACTTCCGGACCACACTGCACCGCTCCCTCGGTGACAGCCCGCTGGACTCCGGCCTGATCGCGGATGTCGCACAGGTTTATCTCGCCCCCGAGTCCGGCCAGGAGTTCGCCGACCCGGTGGATCTCGACGTGTTCGGTCTGGGCAGCCTGGCGTATCTGCTGTTGACGGGACGCCCGCCGGCCGAGCGGCGCAGTGCGCTGGTGGACCGGCTGGCGGGAGAGGGCGGACTGCACCCGTACGCGGTCGCCGACGGAGTGTCCGCAGCGCTCGACGAGCTGGTGTTCCAGGCAACTGCGGCGGACGTACGCCACCGGCCGGTTTCGGCCGACGAGTTCCTGCGGTTGCTGGACGCGGCCGAGGTCGATGCGGCGATCCCCGAACCGGCGGGTGCGCCGGTCGCGGACCCGTTGACGGTGCAGCCCGGGCAGCCACTGGACGGCACCTGGACGGTCACCCGGGTCCTCGGTACCGGCGCCACGGCCCGCGCGCTGCTCGTGCGCCGGACCGGGGACGATCCGGAGGGGCAGGCCGACTCCCCGCGGGTCTTCAAGGTCGCCCTCGACCACGAGAAGGACGCACGCCTGTACGCGGAGGCCGCGGCTCTGAAGGAGGTCGGCGGCGGACAGATCGTCAAGTTGCTGGCGGACCCCCGGGAGCTCGGCGGTCGTACGGTGCTGGAGATCGAGTACGCGGGGGGTTTCCGCCCGCCCGTCGACCGGGACCCGGTCAGTCTCGGATCACGTCTGCGTGGTGAGGGCCGACTGGGCTACGACCAGCTGGAGCGTTTCGGCAACGACCTCTTCGCGGCTTTGGATGCCCTGGCCGCCCGGGGGGTGCGCCACCGTGACATCAAACCGGACAACCTCGGGCTGTTCCGGCGCAGTGACGGCTCCTGGCAACTGATGCTGTTCGACTTCTCCCTGGCCGACGTGCCGGACAGGGACGTCCAGGCGGGTACGCGCGGCTATCTCGACCCGTTCCTGGGTGGCAGCCGACGCGCCCGCTACGACGACCACGCGGAGTGGTACGCCGCCGCGGTCACCCTGCACGAGATGGCGTCCGGCGAACGCCCGGTGTGGGGCGACGGCGCGATCGACCCGCTGACGGTCACGAAAGCCAAGCTGTACGTCGCTGCCGAGCTGTTCGACCAGGCGCTGAGCGAAGGGCTGACCCACTTCTTCGAGCGGGCCCTGCACCGTGATGCCGAACAGCGTTACGACAGCCTGCGTGACATGCAGGAGGCGTGGCGGCGGCTGTTCCGTACGGCCGACTCGGCTCGTCCGGCGACCACGCCTGCCACGGTCGGGATGACCACCGAGGACATCGAGGACGCCCGTGAGCAGGCTGCGGCGGTCGCCGATCTGAAGACACCGCTGGAGGCGGCGGGGTTGTCGCCGCGGGCTGTGTCCGTCGCCGCTTCCCTCGGCGCCTCGACGGTCGGGGCGCTGCTCGATGTCCCTCCGCACACGATCTCCCGCGCGCGGGGCGCCGGGAACGCGATCCGGAAGGAGCTCAACCGCCGCCACCGCCAGTGGTCGCACGATCTGAGCAAGCGTCCCGAGCCCCGCGGCCCGGTGGCGATCGCGATGGACGCCCCCGAGGAGGCGCTGGAGTCGGTGGAGACGCTGGCCGCGCGGCTCATGCCTCCGGAGAACCAGGGGCGCCGTACGAAGCCGCGTCCCGATGTCGTACGCGCCACCCTCCAACTGCCGGGCGGTGCCGACCTGGGGGACTGGCCGGTGCAGACCGCCATCGCCAAGGCGCTCGACATCAGCCAGAACACGGTTTCCACGCACCAGCTGGCCGCGGTCGAACGCTGGGCGGCCCTGCCGTGGATGGACCGGATCCGGGACGAGCTGGCGGCGATACTCTCCGAGCAGGGCAGAGTGATGACCGCCGTGGAGCTGGCGGACGAGCTGCGCGTCCGGCACGGGGCGGGTGACGGCGATGCGGCCGATACGCCGGCCCGGTCGCTGGCCGTGGTCCGCGCGGCGGTGGACACGGAGGCCCGCAAGCGGGACGAGGACGCCGGCTCCGAGCCTCCGGCACGACTGGCCATGCTGCGGCGCGACGGTTGTGTGCTGCTGGCGCTGGAGGATCAGCCCGGCGCGGACGAGCCGACGCCCGCCGAACTCGCCGACTACGCGGCGGCACTGGGCATCGTGGCGGCCAAGGTCGCTGTCCGTGATCCGCTGCCCGGCCGGGTGACGGTGTTGCGGGAACTCCGCGCGGTCGGTGCGCCCGAGGGCATGATCCCGCTGGCCGACACCCGGCTCGTCGACCTGGCCGCTGCCATGGCACGGGGCGTTGGTGTCTCTCCGCGGCTGGAGCTCTACCCGCTGGGCCTGGACCTGGTCCAGGCTCTGCGTATCTCGCAGGCCGCCGCAGGGGTGCGGTCCGACACCGGGATCGGCACCGACGACCTGCTGGCCAGGGTGCGTGCCCGTTTCCCCGCGTTGGTGGTGCTCGCCGACACCACGTACGTGGAGTTGGAAGAGGCCCTGGGGCAGGCCGGTTTCCCGCTCGCCTACGACCAGCAGCGCAAGCGTTTCCTGCCGCGCGCCCGGGAGGCCGTCGCCTGGCACACCGAGCAGACGGTGTCGGCGCTGGCCAGTACCCGGACGCTGATCGAGGACGCGCAGAGTGAACTGGCGCTCGGCCGCGATCCCCGGCGGGTCCGGGCCGCCCGTCTCCAGGCGGCCCGCCGGCGGGGCGGTTTCGTCGCTCTCACGGTCAAGGGGCCCGAACTCCCCGGTGTGGCCGAACGGTTGGCGGAGCGCTTCGATGTGACGCCACTCGCTCTGGACGATCTCCTCCTCACGACACTGCGGGAGCTGGCTCAGGAGCAGCGTGTGCCCTGGCAGGCGCTGCTGAAGGCGGATGCCGCGTTCGCCGCTTCGGGGAGCATCGGTGCGGGCCTCGCCTCCTACGCGCGGCTTGCGTTGGAGCGGGTCGTGGCCCGTGTCGCGGAGCTGGCGGCGGCCGCCGGCCCGCGCACGGTGCTTCTCGCTCACCGGGCCGGGCTGGTCGCCCGCTACTGGGAGGTGGGGGGACGGGAGTTGCTGGTCGCGTTGCAGAACGCCGCCGGACGCCCCGCTGACGCCCCGCATGGCCTGTGGCTTCTCGTACCCATGGAAGACCCCGATGCCTCGCCCGCCCTGGACGGCCGCACGGTGGATGTGGTGGACCGGGCGACCGGGTGGGTGGTGCTCGACGGGCTGTTCCTGAAGGAGCTGAAGTCGGGGACGTGGGAGCAGGCCGGTTGACGGGGCCCCGTGGCCGGGGCTGTCAGACCGTGGGTTTTATGGATGGTCGGTCAGCTGGTTTTGAAGGCGTGTTGTGGGGTGTCAGTTGATGGGTGGAGAGTTTCGTATTCGGCGGGTGGTGCGTGGCCGGGTCGGCCGGACTCCGGTCGTGCGCGTCCGGGGTCGCGGTTCGGGGCGGGTTTCGATGGCGGGAATGGTCTGCTTTCGCCCAGGAGACCGGTCCCGGCTGATCTACAGCTTCCGCGTTCACCGGGGCCGCAAGGGCGAACCCAAGGGCTTCGCCTGGCAGGACTACCGCGATCTGATCGTGCGGGCGCACAAGCAGCTCAGGGGTCCCATCGTCCTGGTCTGGGACAACCTGCGTACCCATCTCATGCCGCAGATGAAGGACTTCATCGCAGCGAACGAGGACTGGCTGACCGTTTTTCACTTTCCGTCCTACGCACCTGACCTCAACCCGCAGGAAGGCATCTGGTCTCTGGTGAAACAGACGATCGGCAACCTCGCCGCCGCGAACCTCGACCAGCTCGCCGCCGCCGTGAAGCGCAGCCTCAAGAAGACCCAGTATCGACCGCACCTCATCGACGGCTGCCTCATAGGCACCGGCCTGGCCCTGACCAGCTGACACGATCAGGCCGACATCACCCATTCAAGTTCAGTAGCGAGCGCGGGCCGATCCAGCTGAGAAAGATCCTGACAGCGCGTCGATTAAAGCCAATAGGTATCGTTCATTGCAGTGTTAGGTTTCAATTGACTTTCACCGACCTGCATTCCATTGTTTTCCATTCGCCACTCCTCCAGTTCGATTCGCGCTTGATTCAACGAATCACATTGCGCTTGTGAGAGGTAAAATGCGAGCGACTTAACTACGTCCCAGGCGCGATAGGTGCTTTCGAAATCTGGCGGTCGGCGAGCCGCCAGTTCGAGGAAGTTGGTTGCAACTTCTGCAACGTACTCCTTATGCATTCGCGGAGGCATATGAGGGAGGATGTCAATGCCGCCATCTGCGCTGTACACCACAACGATAGCCGGTGGCGAATTGCTTCCTAGATACCTCACGGCATTGTTAAGTCGGCTTCCACGGGCTGGATCTCCTTCTCCACGAGCTGCTCCGTCAAGGATCACTCCAATTGCATGGCACTGACCGCTCGGGTCCAAAAGAACAGCACCATCCATGTCCGTGAGCTGCGTGATCAATTCCGGAGCAAGACGTGCGGGCTTTACCGACCAACATTGCGGAGATAGTCGTTGTGCCTCTCCCGCTGCATCAACGGAGATTACCAGCATTGCTCCGTGCCTATGGTCCCCAGCGGCTCGCGCTGCCTCAAGTAGGAGATCCTTGTCCCCTTGCGGAAACAGCCGCTCTATCAGGTCAACGAAGTAATCTTCATCCAATACGTACGTCGGCAGACTTGGGATCCCATCGCGAACAGCAAGTAGGGCAACACCGGCATGTGAGAGCTCCCATACTCCACGAGATGCGAAAGTCACGACAAAGACGGACTCAGTCGTTTCATCATACGTAGATTTGATGTTTCCCAGGCCGTAGACTTTCTCGCCGTCGAATAGAACGTCCGCCTTCGACCCGCTGGCTTCCAAAATTTTGCGAACAGCCAACATATTTCGAGCGCCGATGGGCCGGCTGAGCCATACCATTACGTCGATTGCCGAGTTGTCTGACTTGGCGAGTACTAGCCGCCCAGAACCTTCACGCCCTTCATATGGCAACGCGGAAAGACTGTTCATCAACAAGTGAGAGTCACTGCCGAACCAATATCCCACGCAGTACAGCAGAGCGTGCATCATGGATTCAGTGGCAGAACGTGCCACTTCCCCCGGGCTAGCACCAAGAACTCGAAGGTTAGCCCCGGCCTCGGGGAGATACAGCGAGCGTGCAGCTAGTCGCAGTGCCTCCCAGATGGCAGCATGAAACAGGGAGGGGTGAATTCTGAATTGATCCCGCTTAGTTGTCACAATTCGCGGCACGGCAGCAAGGGCCTGCCGATCAACGCTGATGATGGTATGTACTGCGTAATCCCCAACACGGACAGAATTTCCAGCGAAGAAGGCCCTGTCCTCTTCGCCTGGCAATGCAGACAAAGTTTCCTCAAGAGCCTCGGCTCGCATCCGATTCTTTAGCCAAGCGTGGAAACTCTCATGCATTCGAGGGTCACTGTGAAAACTTTTACTGTCAGGGTCGTTATCGTACTTCTCTTCCGCCAACCGCTGCACTTCTTCTAAGTCTGATGGCTTATATCGGGCCTCACCCTGTTCGATGCAAATACTGAACGCATGCTGGCCGGCGACTTGAAACCCAACCAGCATCGTCCTCGGTTTACCGTGAAATCCAATTGCCTTGAATACCGAACCAATCTCAGTATTCAGAGCACTTCTAAAAATATCCTGATAACCCCACATGAACTGGTCAATGTAACGCTTCGCCATAATCCTCTGTGTCCGTTCTAGCTTTCCCGCACATACGGTCGTGCATCGCGGAATCCGTCTCCAGTGAGTGCCGTTGCTACACTGCCGTATCGGGCGGACGACCACTCAGCAAGATGGAGCTCACCGTCGGTCTGGCGGTCGGTAAAGTATGAGCCTTCTAGTCCCTCGCTAGGTTGCGAACCGATATACACCTCGGCAGCGCCCCGATGTCGTTCACTCCGGTCGCGCACTCCGGGGCGCGGCGTGTTGACGTATTGCCAACTGAGTCGCCAGCGCCCATCCGGATCGTAAATCAGTTTGGCGTTTTCACTGACCGATTTCGACTCCCCGGTAAAAAGCGTCACAGTAACCTTGGATGAGGTCTGCGAGATATAGAGAGCTGTCGGAATGGAGGAAGCCCGCGTACCGTCATCGGGTCTGATATATGAGGAGATCAATTCGCCACGCCATGTTCCCGCGATCAGAGGAACACCCGTGAAGTACCGAATAAATTTCCACTTCCAGATGAAGCGCTCCCAGAGCGCGAACGCCAGTGTGGCAATCAGTCCAGCGATGGAGAATACTCGGAAGGGGACTTCCGATATCCCTTGACCGGCGAGCAACGCCAGCACTAGTCCTACAAGGGCGGCAATACCGATGCCGATTCGGACTTTGGGGTTCATCAGTTACCCAGCCTCAGATGCTGCCAGGTCTCCAGGGCAAGTTGGTGCGCCTCCTCCATTGACCATTTCTGGCCGTCAGCGAACAGCGGCTTGACGCCGTCCGGTTCGTACCAACCCTTAGCTTCGCCATCGGGCTTGGTCTTGTTCCAGATGTGACTGACCACTGCCGAGAAGTCATCGGTAAGTGGGGTGTTGCCCTGGTGATTGAAGAGTGTGTCAGGAGCGCAGTACACGAGGCACTCCATGAAGTAGCTCGGTAGCGCCTTGATTTTACCTGCGGCAACGAGGTCGTTCTCGACTCGCTTCAGAATGCGCACCATCTGCTTATAGCGCTTGCCGGTTCGGGTGTTCTTAGAAACGCCATTCGCATACTGCTGTTCAGGGTAGTTGATAACCCATTTATCGTTCGTGCGGCGCGTTTTGGTGCCTTCGAAGTAACACACGTTTCCTTGCGCGTCGTAGTAATACTTGCGGTGTTGGAAGGACGGCACGACATCGGCTTTTACACGGCCACCGTTTTCTGCAATCTCAATGGCTGTCGAGCCCGAGGTCTCGCAGTCAGCGCCGTAGGCAGAGCGCATAGCTTTTTCGAGTTCGGCCCGGAACTCGGCACCATCATATCGTTTGCAGGTGATGGGGTGGCGAATGATCTTGTCGCCCTCGCGAAGGGCGCTATCGTTGAATTTATGGAATCCATCGTGAATGACTGCGATATCAACATCGCTGTCGAATCGCACGTTAGTGCTGTTCTTGTATGAGTCTTTGGGTAGGAAACTCAAGGGGACGCCATTGAAGCCGCTCCATGCGTTAACGGCAGCACGGACCATTCGCTCTGCTCGTTCTTGTTTCTCCTGTTCCGTATTGCTCGACCGCGCCTTGTAGGGGGTCAACTTCTCTTCTACTGCTGTCACAGTTTCTCCCCCGTTCGGATTTCATCGCATTATGGGCTTACCGGATCATTTTTACAAGCACCTGAAGGGGCGGGTGACCGCCTCACATAATGGATCAAAATGGAATAATCGATCCGCGATGCGCAGTGGCTGCCGCCGTTCTGGAGATGTGTCCGGCTTGATCACGTGATGCCCAGGGTGGTGAGCGGGCGGGCGGCGTCCCGGGCGTGGTGGCGGATGCCTGCGGCGATGTTGTCGTGGCCGGTCAGTCGCAGCGCACCGATGGCGAGGTTGCGCAGGGTGGCCATGGCGCGGGCGCGGGAGGCGTCCTCGGCGTATGTGGTGTCACGCACGTGATGGATCTTGTTCTCGATGCCTCAGTGCTCTCGGACGCGCTGCGCGATCTCCACCGGGCCGGCCTGGTCGGGCGTGAGGCTGGTGACACCGTAGACGCGTTCGAGAGTCACCTTGCCGGTGGTGACGATCCGGCGTCGGCGCATGGATCTGGACGGTCTGAACGGCATGCGGGAAGTCGAGGCCCGCGGCAGGGGGCGCCCTTGCCCTCAACCAGGAAGCGGGCGTGGCCGGTCTGCGAGTGCAGAGCGTCGAAGGTGACGGTGGTCTTGCGACATCAGGTCGCTGGCGGTGTCCAGCTCCAGGCGGTGCCAGCGACCGCGGGGGACGATCGCGGCGGTGACTGCCTGCAGTTGCACCATGTCCTCGGCGCCGCCGGGCCTGTCGGAACGGAAGTAGCGGGTCGTGGCCCGTGTCGCGGAGCTGGCGGCGGCTGCCGGGCCGCGCACGGTGCTTCTCGCTCACCGGGCCGGGCTGGTCGCCCGCTACTGGGAGGTGGGGGGACGGGAGTTGCTGGTCGCGTTGCAGAACGCCGCCGGACGCCCCGCTGACGCCCCGCACGGCCTGTGGCTTCTCGTACCCATGGAGGACCCCGAGGCCTCGCCCGCCCTGGACGGCCGCACGGTGGATGTGGTGGACCGGGCGACCGGATGGGTGGTGCTCGACGGGCTGTTCCTGAAGGAGCTGAAGTCGGGGACGTGGGAGAAGGCGGACTGACAGGTTTCCTGGCCTGCCCTGGCAGGGAGGCTTGCCGTTTGTGGCGTGTGCCGGACGACCTGAAGCGCTACACCAGCTTCATGCCGGGCCGGGCGGCGGTGAAGTCGCGGCTAACCAGGTCTGGGGCCGGGGTTGCCTTGGCATCCTGCTTCGTCAGGTGGCGGCGCTTGCGGCGGGTGATGCCACGGATATCGCGCTCACGCCTGATCCGGTCCACCTTCTTCCGGTTGATCCCATGGCCCTTGCGTTGCGCCGCAGCAGGCACGAGCGGGACGCCGTAGGCGCCCCGTGAGGCGGCGTGGATCTCCCTTATCTTCTCGGCGAGTTCGTCCTCGGTCCGCTGCCGCGCGGCAGCGGCCGGCCGGACCAGCTCCACCGCGTCCCGCTTGAACTCCGGCGTGTCCCGCTTGCTCATGTTGCTCTTGCCACTCAACCTGGACTGCTTCCTCCGGGACGGCCCATTCGTCCCAGTATCAAGCTGTCTGGATCAAGGGGGAATTTCACCTGGCGGTAGTGCTGTCTGGCGGACGCCAACAAGGGCAACCTACAGCGCCAGGTGCGCCTCAGCTTCTCCGGCCGACCATCACCAGTTCCCTTAGTCCTCGACCAAGTTGGCGATGAGCGCGAGCAGCGCGTCGGCGCGATGCCGGTCCTCGCGCTGGTTCCGCAGGGCTTCGTCGACTGCCCGGAGCCGGGCCAGGGCGGCCGGCTCCCGGTCGACGGTCGGTTGAGGTTCAGAAGAACCTTCGAGTCGCTGGTACGCGCTGCTGACCAACCTTCCCTCGGACCAGGCCGACACGGGACTATGCCGCACCATGCCCCGGATGAGGTGGGGGGAGTGGTCGGCCCCGGTCTGGATTGGCATGAGCAGTGATTGCAGCCCCGTCAGCGGGCCGGTGGCTGCCCCGCCGGCCCCCAGGAGGGGTGAGGTCTTCGGCGGCCGGGCCGACGGGGTCGTTCAGTGCCGCGGTGCCGAGTTCAGGACATCGCGCTTGGCCAGCGTCTCCGCTCCGGCTCCGGTGAGCGTGACCTTGCCGGAGTGAACGGTGTCCAGTTGCTCGACCTGCTTGCCATACCACTCAATGGCGGTCAGCAAGAACCCTGGCGTGGCCGCACCCGGGCCGACTGCGGAACCCGGGTGCTGGAACATCATGCCCAGCCGTGCCGTCCCCTCAACGCAGCGGACCACGCACACGGCCACGTCGTCCGCCGAGTCGGTAACGCCCGGCGTCACGGACTCGATGGATTCGATGCTCAGGGCCGCTTTCTCCGGCATGTTATCCAGCACGTCGGTGCGCCTCCTCGACGAAGTGTGCGATCTGCTCGGGGGTGAGCTTGGGAACATCGTATTCAAGGAGCGGATCGATGTCCCCGTTGCCGATCTTGCGTGGCACGTGGATGCCCATCTCGGAGAGGATGTCCCGGGCTACTGCCGATGGCACCTGCGCGGATGCGCGGGACGACAGTTCCGCCGGACTCAGCTCGACCGGCCATTCGGCCTCCCGCGCGATGTACCCCTGGTGGACCGGGACCCCGTCCAGCGCGCCGCGCGGATAGATCTCGACGATGGCGTCGCCGAACCGCTCGGCCTGCGTCGCGAACACGCTGGCGACGCCGGGGTCGGACGAGGTTGGTGTGATGCCGTGCCGCTGCACACCGGGGCTGCCCTCGAAACCTGTGGTGGTTCCGCGGAACAGATGCGGAGGGCACGGTGACAGGCCGAGCGGGTCGGTCCAGGTGTGCGGATTCGGGACATACGTCGACGGGTTCGGCGCCGGGACGAGGCCGAGCGGGTCCGGGGTGAGGTATCGGGCCGTCTCCGGATCGTAATGCCGGAAGTAGTTGTAGTGCAGCTCTGTCTCAGGGTCGTAGTACTGGCCGGGGAAGCGCAGTGGCGTGTACGCGGTGCTGTCAGATGCCCATGTGGTGGTACCCCACAGGGTCCGGCGGCTGCGCCAGGCGATACCGCCTTGCTCGTCGACGAGTTCGCAGGGCACGCCGACGAGGTCGGTGACAATGGCGAAGAAGCGAGAATCGATCTCGTGCTGGGCTGCGTGCACCCCGTTCGGCACACCGACTGCTGCGGGCGCTTCAACCGCACCGGCCGCTTGCACCATGGTGTGTAGGCTCTCCAAGGGGCGCGCCTGAGCGCCATGCTGACCATCCCCCGCCTCCTGCGCCACCACCGCCATGATGCGTTCCGTCTGGGCCACCGGCCGCAGGCCGTCGTGGTCCCAAGTGAGGGTGACCGAATGGGGCGACTTGTCCGAGACCGTGGTCTGCTCGCACAGTGTCGGCCCGTCCCAGGTGAAGGTGCTGCGCTCGATGACCGTCGTACCGTCCGCCGACAGGCGCAGCTTGGCTATACGTCGGCCTGACGCGTCGTACTCGTATCGCCATCGCGTTCCGTCCGGCGTCGTCACTGCGGTGAGCCGGTCCTCGGCGTCCCACGTGTAGTGCCACACCTCCGCCTCGCCCGATAGGTGGGTCTTGCGGCGCTGGATGACCCGGCCGGCCGCATCATGGGAGTAGCGGAAAGAACCGGCCCGGGTGAGGCGGGTGCCCTTGTACTCACGCGCGCCTGTGGCTTCCTGCCCAGGGTGGCCTTGCGGCCAGGTGGCGTGGGTCTGGTTGCCGGCTGCGTCGTAGGCGTAGCGCTCTGTCCAGCCTGCGGCGTGGACGGCGGTGACGCGTCCGGCGGGGTCGAGGTCGAAGGTGCGGGTACCGCTGAGCTGGTCGGTGAGGCTGGTCAGGTTGCCGTCGGCGCTGTAGGTGTAGTCGCGGCGCTGGATGCTGCTGCCCGTGGTGCCGGTGATCTGCTGGCTGGTGAGGCGGCCAAGCGGGTCGTACTGGTTGGTGAAGGAGACAGTGTCGCCGATGTGGCGGGCGGTTTCCTGGCCGACGGCGTCATGTTCGAAGGCGATGGTGCGGCCGGAGGTGGTGAGGGAGGCGCGGCGGCCGGCGGCGTCGTCGGTCCAGGTGCTGACCGCGCCGGTGGGGGTGGTGCGGCCGGTACGGCGGCCGAGGGCGTCGTAGGTGTACGACATGGTGCGGCCGTTGACCGTCTCGGAGACAAGGCGGCCGTACCTGTCCCGAAGGAGCGTGACGGTTGCGTCCTCGTTGACTGCTTCCGCGAGGTGGTCGGCGAAGTCGTATGCGAAGGTCGTGGTGGTTCCGGCGGCGTTCTTGCGGACGACGCGGCCGAGCATGTCCCGTTCATAGCGGGTTGTTTGGCCTGCGGCGCTGGTGCGTGCGGCGAGCCGACCTGCAGCATCCCGCCCATAGCGGAGCGTCCGGTTGTCGAAGTCTGTCTCGGATATCAGCTGCCCGGCTGGATCGTATCCGTAGTCCCAGGTCAGGCATTGAGGGTTGGTGACCCGAGTGAGCCGGAGGTTGCTGTCGTGCGTGAATTCGTACCGGGCGCCGTCCGGCTCTGTGCGTGCCAGCAGCAGGTCGAAGTCGGTGTACTCGAAGCTGACGGTCGCGCCGACGGCATTGGTATGGGTGAGGCAGTTTCCCTCACCGTCGTAGGTCCACGACTCCTGGCTTGCGTCGGCCTCGATGCGACGGGCGAGTTTGCCTTCGACAGTCCATTCGAGACGCGTGACGGCACCCCGAGCGTCGCTGATCGAGACGGGGCGGCCGAAGGCATCCCGCTCGTAGCGAGTGGTCGCGCCGAAAGGGTCGGTGACTGCGACCGGAAGCCCGGCCTTGTCGGGCGTGAGGATCGAAGTGTGCCCGAGGGCGTCGGCCATGGAGACGGGGTGGCCCGCCTCGTCGTACGAGAACGCGATTGTGGCGCCGGTGGGTTCCGTGATCGAGGTGCGGTTGCCGTGCTCGTCGAAGGCCTGCCGGGTGACGTTGCCGTCGGTGCCGACGATGCGTACGGGAAGTCCCAGTTCGTTGTACTCGGCGCATGACCGGCGTCCATCTGGTCGTTCCACCTCAGCCAGCCGCCCATGCTCGTCATGTGTGAAGCGGGTGATGTGGCCGAGTGGGTCGGTGTGGGACAACAAGCGGTGGTAGCGGTCGTATTCGAAGCGGGTGACCGCGCCGAGCGCGTCTATCTCCGCCACGACCTGGGAGCGTTTGTTGATTACGAAGCGCTTCGTGTGACCGAGGCCGTCGGTGACGGAGGTCATGCGCAAGCCGGTGTCGGGGTCGGTGTCGTCCCAGGTGAAGTGGGCTTCGAGGTGGCCGTTGGTGCCGGTCTGGTACACGCAGCGGTCGTGTTCGTCGTAGACGTACTCGTACCGGCTGCCGTTGGTGTCCGTCCATGAGGTGATGCGGCCCAGCTCGTCGCAGCCGAAGCGCAGTGGTTTGCCTGAGGAGTTGGTGACTTCGGTGAGGTGGCCGTCGGTGTAGTCGTAGCGGAGGACTTCCTGGTCGGTGCCGTCGGGGGCGGCGCCTGCCAGGTGCAGGGCGGTGATCCTGCCGTCGTTCGTGGTGAGTTTCAGGTGGTAGCCGCCGTGGTGCACGATCGACGTCGGGGCACCTGTTTCGTTGTACTCGAAGGTGATCCAGCGGCCGTTGCGGTCGTCGATCTGGGCCAGGAGTGCCAGCTCGCCGTTGGGTTGGTCGACGAAGTGCCGGACCTGGCCGGTTTCCGGATCCGTGATGGTGTAGCCGTCGTCCACCCGGTCCAGGGGCCAGCGTCGGCCGTGCGTGGGCATGACGGGGACGCCGGGTGCGGGGTGCGGGTAGGCGAGCAGGCTCCCTTCGTCGCAGCTGAAAACCACGCCTTCCGCGTCGATCTCCAGGCGCTGGTCGACCGTGCTGGACCAGCCGGATCCGAACCAGCGGCCGGCTCGGTACGAGGAGTCGAAGACGCGCGCGAAGACCAGGGGCAGCGAGCCGGGCAGCGTGATATCCGTCTGCGGGAGCAGCATGCGTCCGGTGGCGACGTCGACGGGGTCTCCGGCGCACTTGACCTTGCTGCACTGGTTGGCGTTGGAGTCGGGGTTCTTCTCGTGGCCGTGCCGGTTCTTGCCTGTCGGGTCTTTGAGGAGGTCCTTCATTCCGGCCCGCAGGCCGCCCTTGATCAGGCCGCCGCCTTTGGTGCCGACCATCTCGGGGACGAGTCGGCCGATGAATTCGGAGGGGTCGCCCTTGGCGGCGTCCCAGGCGTTCTTGAGTGCCCGGTCGGGGTTGGCCGCGGTGGAGACGAGGCCGGCGAGCGTCATGTGGACGCCCTTGTAGTACTCGGCCGGGTGGGTCAGGTTGTAGGGGTCGGTGGGGGTGACCGAGCGGACGAAGTTCACCAGTCCGGCAGTGCCTTTGATGACTCCGCCGCCGAAGTGGGCCAGCTCGATGCCCTGGCCGACCTCGTAGTCGACGAACTCCTGCTTGGCCCGGTCCAGGCCGGTCGGCTCCTTCGGCGCGTGGGCCATCGCCGCGGTGACCGCGCCCTTGGCCGCTTCCGCGGCCTCGTTACGCGCCAGCCGCGCGCCGTCCAGGATCTCCTGAGCGTGCTGCCGCTTGGCCACCCCTGGATCGGAGAACTTCCCCGGATGCGGGAGCGGATGATCGGTGTTGCGGACCGCGTTGTACGCTGCCGCCTTCTCTCGGAACGCGGCAGCGGCCGTCTCGTAGTCCTGCTTGCCCTCCTTGTAGAGAGCGATCGCCTCACGGGCCTTGGCCTGCGCGCTGGCGATGGTCCCGGCGTACGTCTCCAGTGCCTTGGCCGCGTCCTCGAACGCATCCGCCGCGCGCAGCCAGTCCGTGGGCAGGGTCTCGAACGCCGCCCGGAACGCATCGGCGGCCTCACCCCTCCAGTGACCGGAGTCGAGCTTCTTCATCCCGCCGCCGACGAGATCGAACGCCCTTTGGAAGTCCCGGAGGTTCTTCACCGTGGCGGCGATCTTCTCCGGCCTGCCGTGGATCAGCTCGTTGGCGTCCTCGGTCTGTCCGAGCTGCTTCTCACCGACCTCCGCACCGAGCGAGGACGCGGTCTCGTCCCCCCAGTCCTCGACCGCGTCCGCCCACTCGTCGGCGCCGACCTTCTCCAGACCGGCGCCGAGCACATCAGTGCCCTTGTCGATCCCCTCGCCGACGATCTCCTTGCCCTTGTCGACCAGCTTGCCCGCACCGTCGTAAAGGTCCCCGCCGAACTTCCCCCAGTCCACCATCAGCGACGCTCCCCCCAACGCGGCTGCTCGGCCTGACGAACCGTCTCCTGCGACGGATCGAGCTGCTCCTTCAGCCGCTCATCCGCCGCCGCCCGCACCGCCGGGTCCACCAGCCCCGAGCGTTCCATCGAGTCGAGCGCGGCGTCCTCCACGTCGTAGGCGGTGTCCTGCCAGGTCTGCTTCACCTCTTCACTCGCCCCCAGCATCGACCCCGCGCTCCAGTCCGGGTCGTCGTACGCGGACTGGCTGCGGATCGTGTCCCAGCTCATGCCCTTCACCTCGTCCTCCGACAGGTGCGGATTCCCGTTCAGGGAGTTCACACCGATCTTGAACGAGTCCTTGACGTACTGCTCCTGCTCCGAGAACGAACCCGCCGACAGCCCCACTCCCAGGGCGAAGTTGTTGCCCTTCCGCGTCAGGGCCCGCACGCCCCACTCCCACCGGTCGCAGAACGTCCCGAACTCCGACGCCAGCCCGCCATGCCCCAACTCCAGCCCCGACAAGGCAAGATCCGAGAAGCCCCGCCCCATCGACGCCTGCCCGATCATGCCGAGATCCTTCAACTCCGCATGCGCCAGATCGATCCCCTTCGCGATCGCCGCCAACGCCTCCGGCGGCACCTGAAGATCAGAACTCTCCCCGCTCACGGCATCCCCCCGAGATCCACCGCGACCGCATCCGGCACAATCCCCGCCACCGGCGGAAACAACATCCCGCCGTCCTCACTCCCCGCATCCAGCGCCACCCCCGCCGGCCCCGGCAACAACGGCACCATCACATCCAGCAACCGCGCCCCCAACACCGCCCGGTACGCCCACTCCCGCCCGGCATCCCCACGAGCCCGCGCGAACCGGGCCAGCGCCTCCTCGTCCGAGAACGCACAGATCCAGCGCACCCCGTTCTGCTCCGCCGACCACAGGTCCCCGGCCTCGTCCAGCGGCACCAACACGGCCGTTCGCCGGAACTCACCCAGCAACACAGCAAATTCGTGTCGAGCCGCCGCCGTCGGATCAACCTCCGGAGTCATGGCAGGCACCGGGCCCGGTGCATCACGCGGGGCCGACGGGGCGTCAGGCGCAGGCCAGTCGGCCAAGTCGGCGATCTTTGAACGCCGAAGAGGCGGGCCGGCTATGTCATCCCCGTTATCGAACACGCGTCGAATGCTGTCACGGCACGCTTCCCAGGAGCAACGAACAAACGGCCTTTGTCTCCTGATCGCCCTTCGCGGAGTGAAGATCGGCCTACGATCGACCCTGTGCCGGAACCCACCCAGCAAGAACACTTCGCCTCGGCCGCCTCGCGGCACTTCCACGACGGCGACTACCTCCGCAAGGGCAGACGCCTGCCCTCCGCCGATCACCTCTACGGCTTCGCGGCGGAGTGTGCGGTCAAGAGCCTGCTGCTGCGCTTCACGGACGTGACGATCGGGCCTCTGGAGGGTGAGGGTGAGGAGAAGCCGTCGGCCAAGCCGAGGGTCAGGCACCCGGAGGATTCCGGGCGGATCATCGAGTTCGGGCACGTCAACGAACTGGTGCGGGAAATCAAGCTGTTCGCGAGCGGGCGGTCAGGCGCACCGCTCCATGCCCTGCTCGACAGTGACCTGCGGGTGTTCAAGAGGTGGAACGTCAAATACCGGTATTACGACGGCGGCTGGGTGCAGGCCGATGTGGTGGACAAGCGCCGGGAGGCCGCGCACCGCATACTTTCCCTGCATGAAGAAGCCCTGATCAACAGAAGGCTCCCGTGACCCTCTCTTCCTTCCCCGTGCGCTTCGACGAGGCTCGTGAGCACGCGTTCGCCATCGCGCGTGCGGCAGCGGGGGAGGGCTTTCCCGTCCTCCTGGTCCGGGACGTGCTCGGCTGTTTCACCCTCATCGTCGACGACGAGGACCGCGAGGAGCCGGCGGCCGGGCTGCGGGAGTCCTGGGAGTCGGAGTTCGAGGACCGCATCGGCCGCTACCGGTCCGACCGGGTGGTGCTCCTGGCCTCGGAGATGTTCTCGGCGGGAGCGCTGCTGAACTCCCCGCGTGCGGTGGACGATCCGGAGGGTCTGGCCGTCGCGGGTTCGGTCCGCTTCCTCGACAACACGGTCGTCGGCGAGGACTGGGCCAGGGTGAGCACACCCGCGCCGGAGCCCGGCAGCACCCGCACTCACCGCACGGTGCTGTACGGGTTCAAGGGCGGCGTCGGCCGTTCGACGGCCACGGCGATGCTCGCCCGCCACCTGGCCGACCGGGGCCACGCCGTCCTGGTGGTCGACCTGGACCTGGAGTCGCCGGGTGCCGGACCGCTGCTGATGGGCAAGGAACTGCCCCGCCACGGTCTCGTCGACTACCTGGTGGAGGCCGCGGTCGGCAACGAGGAGGGCCTGGAGTTCGTCACCCGTTCGACCTACACCCCACGCCGCTCGGGCGACAGCATCGGCGAGCTGTGGGTGGCCCCGGCCAGAGGGCGCGACTCGGAACCGGGAGAGGTTCCGTACGCGTACGTCGACAAGCTGAACCGCGTCTACGCCGACACCCCTGACGCACCGTTCGCGACCCGCCTGGAGCGCGCGGTCCGTGCCTGTGAGGACGCGGTGGCACGCGACGGCGACCACGAACGACGCCCCGACGTGGTGCTGTTGGACAGCAGGGCCGGCATTCACGACATCGCGGCCGTCGCCATCTCCCGCGTCTGCGACCTGGCTCTGCTGTTCGGCTCGGACAACGCCCAGACGTGGAGCGGGTACCGGGACCTGTTCACCGCCTGGCAGTTGTCGGGCCAGGCCTCGCGCATCCGCGAGAAGCTGGGCATGGTCGCCTCGATGGTGCCCGACTCCGTGCACTATCCCCTGGAGTGCTACCTGGAGCGTTTCCGCGCCCACGCCTACGAGTGCTTCGAGACGCTGTACGACGAGGTCGCGGCGGACGAGGTCCAGGACGGCGCGCTGAACGACGAGTCCGCCCCGCACTGGGCCGTCCCGATCCTGTTCGAACCGGGCCTGGTGGGCATGGACGCGGCCGAAGCGCCGGGCTGGCAGGATCGCCGCTTCGTCGGGGCCGCGTACGGTGAGTTCCTGAAGACCACGACCCGGCGCATCGAGAACGACCTGCGGGGGCGCACGGACCAGGAAGGACCCCGATGACGGCCGAGGCCCCGCTCACCGCCGCCGAGTACCGCGACCTGCTGTCGACGGCGCTGGAGGAGGCCCCGTACGCCGACACCCGGCCGCCGTCCGCGCACACCCTGTTCATGCCGGACTCGCACCGCACCGCCCTGTACGTCGACACTACGGTGGTGCCGGGCGGCCGGGGCGTCGGCAAGACTTTCTGGTACCGCTCGCTCCTCGACGAGGGCCTGCGCGAGCTCGCCGCCACCGAGTACCGCATCAGCCGGCTGCGCCGCCTCACCGTCTCACCCGGGCACGGTCTGGCGATGCTGTCCGACTGCTACCCGAGCCCTCAGGTCCTGCGGAGCCTGGCGGCATCCGGGGACACGTACGACATCTGGTACGCGGTGCTGCTGAACGCCCTGGGCGAGCCGGAACTGCGCGCACTGCCCAACTGGTCCGACAAGGTCGCCTGGGTACGGGCCAACCCGGAACCGGCCCAGCGCACGGTCGAGCGGGCGGACCGGGAGGCGTACGACAAGAACCTCGTCCATCTGCTGCTCTTCGACGCCCTGGAGCACCTGCACACCGACCGTGAGCAGGCGGACCGGCTGGTCGGCGGCATCCTGCGGCTGGCCCTGCAGATGCGCTTCGGCACCCGGAGCATCCGGCTCAAGGTGTTCATCCGCCCCGACATGTTCGACTCGGCCCGCCAGCACTTCCCGGACGCCTCGAAGCTGTCGGGTTACGCGGCCGAGCTGACCTGGTCCCGGACCGACCTGTACGGGCTGCTCTTCCACTGCCTGGGCAACGAGGACGGCGAGACGGCCCGGCGCTTCCGGCGGATCAACACCGGGGGCTGGGAATCCGACCCCGAGGGCACCCGCCACGTCTCGCCGCTGCTGCTGCGCAACGACGAGGACTCGCAGACCCAGCTGTTCGAGCAGATCGCGGACCCTTTCATGGGCAGCAACTTCCGCAAGGGCAGGCCGTACACCTGGTTGCCCAACCACCTGATGGACGGCCAGGGAAGGATCAGTCCGCGCAGTTTCCTCCAGGCCCTCCTGACCGCGGCCGAGGGCACGCACACCGGTTACCGGAACCATGACCGGGCCCTGCACCAGCAGGCGATCCGGACGGGGGTGCAGAAGGCCTCGCAGCGGCGGGTCGAGGAGGTCAGCGAGGACACGCCATGGGTGGAGCTGGCGATACGGCCGCTCGCGGGCTGCCAGGTGCCCATCGAGAAGCAGGCGGTGCTGGACATGTGGGCGGAGGCGAATCTCCCGGCCGAACTGGCGAAGGACTCCGCCCGGTACGCACAGGCCGACGAACCTCGCCTGGTGCGGACCGGCCCTCGGCACCCGGACGACCTGCCCCGGCTGATCGACGAGCTGGAGGCCCTCGGCGTCATGACCCCGCCACGGCGTGACGGGCGCCTGGACCTGCCCGACGTGTACCGGATCGCGTTCGGGCTGGGGCGCCGGGGCGGGGTGCCGCGTCCGAAGGTGTAGCCCCGGCGGCTGGCTGCCGTTCCGGGCGATGGTGCTGGCAGGATGGACGGATACGCCGTGACCGCACGGCAGGCTTGTCGGGGATGGGAAGAGGTTCCGCCGGTGTCGTCTGAGGAAGCCCGCACGACGACGGGCGGTGCGTCGTCGGCCCGCGAGGCGATGTTCGAAGGCCTGCTCAAGGACCTGCAGAAGCAGGTCGCGCTGCTGGAGGAGGACCTCCGGGAGAGGGCACGCGACGAGGCGTTCAGCGCTTCGCTGCGCGCGGAGCACCAGCGCGCCGTGGCCTCGCAACGCACGGGCGACGGCTACGGGACCTGGCTCGACGGGCGTCTGGTGCAGATCGCCGCCGCCTGGGTCCTGGCCTGTGTCTTCGTCCGCTTCAGCGAGGACAACGGGCTGATCCCGGACGCCTGGCTGTCCGGCCCCGGCGAGCGTCTGCTGGAGGCCCAGGACCGGCACGAGGAGCACTTCCGGGCGTACCCGGAGCAGAACGACCGCGACTGGCTGAAGGCATCCTTCGACGCCCTCGCCGACGCCCACCCCACGGCGAGGGGCCTTTTCGACGAGCGCCACAACCCGATGGGGGAGGTCACGCCGTCCTACGAGGCGGCAGCCCGGCTGCTCGCCTTCTGGCGTGAACGGGGCTCCGACAACGAGGTCCGCTACGACTTCACCGACCCCGAGCTGAACACCCGCTTCCTCGGCGACCTCTACCAGGACCTCTCCGAGTACGCCCGCAAGACCTACGCGCTGCTCCAGACCCCGGTCTTCGTGGAGGAGTTCATCCTCGACCTGACGCTGGAGCCGGCCGTCGAGGAATTCGGCCTCGACCCGGTGTGGAAGCACAAGCCGGACGGCTGGCGGGGCGAGGTCGACGAGGACGGGCAGGTACGGGGCCTGCGCTGCATCGACCCCGCGTGCGGCTCGGGCCACTTCCTGCTCGGCCTGTTCGAGCGGATCCTCGCTAAGTGGCGCGAGTTGGAGCCGGGCACGGACCGGTGGGTGCTCATCCGCCGTGCCCTGGAGTCCGTGCACGGTGCCGACAAGAACCCGTACGCGGCCTCCATCGCCCGCTTCCGGCTCTTGGTCGCCGCGCTGAAGGCGGCCGGGGTACGCGAACTCCGCCGGGCCCCCGGCCTGCCGATCCGGATCGCGGTGGGGGACTCGCTGCTGCACGGCCGGGAGGCTGGCCAGGAGGACGGGCAGACCTTCGACGACCTCGTCGAGCGCAAGGTCTTCACGTACCGGACGGAGGACGTCCAGGAATACGTCCAGAGCGCCGACCTGCTGGGGCGCGGCTCGTACCACGTGGTGGTGGCGAACCCGCCGTACATCACGGTCAAGGACAAGACGGAGAACCAGAACTACCGGGATGTGTACTGGGCCTGCTCGGGCAAGTACGCGTTGTCGGTGCCGTTCGCACAGCGGATTTTCGAGCTGGCGATCCGGTCAGGTGGCGACCAGCGTAACGGTGGTTTCACCGGGCAAATCACCTCGAATTCCTTCATGAAGAGGGAATTCGGGAAGGTGCTTATTGAGTCGTTCTTCCATGGTGGGCCGTACAAGGACCCGAAGAGTCGGCGGAAGCGCGACTTCGGGGGTGTGGAGCTTTCCCACATCATCGACACGTCGGGGGCCTACATTCCGGGGCACGGGACGCCGACGGTGATTCTGGTGGGGCGTAACCAGATTGCGCGGCAGGCGGAGCCTATTCGGGCGGTGCTGGGTGTACGGGGGGAGCCCGAACAGCCGCGAAATGCATCCCAGGGGAAGGTCTGGCAAGCAATTGTCAGGCAGGTGGGGAGGATCGGAAGTGAGTCGGACTGGGTTTCTGTAGAGAACGCTGGGCGCGCACGATTTGCCGAGTTTCCCTGGACTCTTTCCGGCGGTAGGGCCCCAGGTGTCATGGATGCTATCGAACGAGCTCCGCGGCGTTTGAAAGAAGCGGTCGAAGAAATCGGTCGTACCACGCACACAGGACGCGATGAGGCATACTACATGCCCCCATCCGCTGCGGTGACTCGTAGTATTTCCCCCGGGACCGTACCTATTGTTTTGGGTGAAGAGGTACGTGAGTACGTGATTGGCGCAAGCACGTGCACCGCTTTCCCCTATGCGATTACCGCTCCCGTGAACGTCAGGGGGCGGGCGAGGGAAGTGACCGTATCCGAGGCTAGATATTTTTGGCGCAATCGCGCGGTTCTTCGCGAGCGGATTGACTTCGGTGAGACGCCTGAGCAGCGAGGGCTTCGTTGGTTTGATCACAGCATGTTCTTCCCGAAACGCTATCGGGCGCATTTCTCAATTGCTTTCGCTTTCGTAGCCACCCATAACCACTTCGTGCTAGACCGGGGTGGCAAGGTATTCAACCGCACTGCGCCGGTGATCAAGCTGCCGGAGGGAGCGACAGAGGAGCAGCATCTTGAGCTGATGGGGATGCTTAATTCTTCGGCTGCTTGTTTCTGGTTGAAGCAGGTGAGTCACGACAAGGGAAGCCAGGGAATCAACGAGGGCTTCAAGTCTCAGGAGTGGGAACGCTTCTACGAGTTCACCGGCACCAAGCTCCAGGAGTTCCCGCTCCCGGCAGCCCTCCCGCTCGCCCTTGCACGCGAACTGGACGCCCTCGCCCAGAGGTTGGCCGAGTACGAGCCCTCCGCTCTCGCTGCATCCGGCACCCTCACGCGCGCTGCCCTGACCGACGCCTCTGACACACAGGAACGAATCCGTGCGCGGATGGTCCTGTTGCAGGAGGAGCTGGACTGGACCGTGTACGGGGCCTACGGGCTGCTCACGCCCAGGGAAGTTGCGCTCGCCACGCTCCCTGGCGATCCCGCCGAGTTGAGTGACTCCGATGTGCCGCAGCTCCGGCTCGGTGAACGGGCCTTCGAGATCGCCCTCAAGGGACAGGTCGACGCTGGCGAAGCCGAGATCGCATGGTTCGACCGGCACGGCTCCGCAGGCACGGCTACCGCCGAGATCCCTGCTGCTGCCGACTGGCCTGAGGCGTATCGCAAGGTCGTCCAAGCGCGGCTCGACATCATCGAGTCGAACAAGGACATCCGGCTGCTGGAGCGTCCCGAGTACAAGCGGCGCTGGTCCACCGAGACGTGGGAGAAGCGCGAGGCGGCTGCCCTCCGGGCCTGGCTGCTCGATGCCGCCGAGCGCAAAGACCTGTGGTTCGAGGAGCGCAACGACTACATCGCGCCCCGCACGCTCTCCGTGTTCCAGCTCGCCGACGCCCTGCGGCACGACGAGGACGTCCAGGCCGTTGCCGCGCTCTACGCTGCCGACCACCTCGACAATCGTGACGCCTCCCTCGCCACCGTGCTCGCTGCCATCATCGAGACCGAGCACGTCCCGTACCTCGCTGCCCTCCGTTACAAGGAGTCCGGGCTGCGCAAGCGCGAGCAGTGGGAGTACGTGTGGGAGCAGCAGCGCGAGGAGGACCGCACGGGGGAGCGGCTGGGCATCCCGGTTCCGCCGAAGTACACCGGTGCCGACTTCCTCAAGCACTCCTACTGGTCGAACCGCGGCAAGCTGGACGTGCCCAAGGAGCGGTTCGTCTCCTATCCCGGTGCCTCCACGGACAACGACCCGTCCCTCCTTCTCGGTTGGGCCGGCTGGAACCACCGTGACCAGGCCGAGGCTCTGGTGAACCTGCTCATGGACCGTTCCTCGGTGGACGGTTGGAGCAAGGATGATCCGCGCTTTGTTCCGCTGCTCGCCGGGCTGCAGGAGATCATGCCGTGGGTCCACCAGTGGTACGACGCGTACGACGAGGAGTGGGGTGACAACCCCGCCCAGGAGTTCCAGACCGCGCTGAACCGTGGCTCTGTGGACCGCAACCTGTCACAGGATGACCTTCGCGCCTGGCGCCCGGAGAAGAAGCGGGCTGGCCGAAAGAAGGCCGCCGAATAGGACGCGGGTCAGCGGCGAACGGGCCTTCAGCCAGACATGGATGAGGGCCCTAACCCGTTATTCGGTCTCGCCCTCGTTTGGTTCGCTGGTGGCTGCCTGCGGAGCCCCAATCACGTACGTCCCCTTCGCGGGCAGAGTTGCGACGAGTTCGCGCCTGCGCAGTTCCACGATGGCGCGACGTACGGTTCCGATGCTCACCCTGTACAGCTCCGTCATGGCGCGCTCGCCAGGCAGAGCAGCGCCCTGCGGGAGCTTGCCCGACGCGATATCGGCGGCGATGGCGTCGGCGAGTTTGACGTACTCGTAGCGCGGGAGATCGCTCATCCCTCCACACTGACGCACTGTGGAGCAGTGTGCAGGGGCGGGAAGCGTCTCACCGCGTCCGGACGCGGTACTTATCAGAGGGGTGCAGGGGGACGCAGTTGCGGGTATGGTCGAGACGACAAGACCCCGGCGAGGTGGCTAGACCTCCCGGGGCACGGCCAACGCTGAGCTAGGAGCGTCGACATGTACGACCTTATCCGCCGGATCACCGCATGGCTGCTGAGGCTGGTCCTCGGCCCCCGCACCGGCCGCCACCGCGCCGGTACCGCCCCGTACCCCCCGTACCCCGCAACCGCCCCCGCCCCGACTCGTCGTCCCGGTACACCCAGCCCCCGCCCCCGTCTCGCAGCCCACCTCCCCGCCGCCCGGTCGCCGTACGGGCTGGACCGGGCGCTCGACGGTGGGGCGAGTGCGCTGGTGCGCCCGTATCTCCTCGCCTCGGACCGGGAACGCGTACAGCAGCGACGGCGGCTCGCTCTGGTGCTCGCCGCCGACTTCGGGCTGGATCTCGATTTGCATGTGGTCGGCGCGCAGTGCGGGGTGGCGGTCTGATGGACGCCCCGCCGAACGTCGCAGCTCAACCCGTAGCACCGCCCGCTGTCCCGCCCCGCCTGCTCCCCTGGCTGTCGCCCGAGGGCAAGCCGTGCTTCCTCGTCCCCGACGACGAGAACAGCCACCTCTCCCGGCTGGCCGATGAGATGGAGGCCGTGCAACTGGACATGGGGGCCGAGATCCTCGACCACGCCCGCGAGGTGCTGGGGGACACCATGTCCCCGTACAGCGAGGTGCGGTACGCCGGGATCAGGCTTGCCGAGTGCCTCAGCGATGCGCTGCGGGTCGCCGAGTCGCGCGGCATGCGCCTGCCCGTAACGGACATCGACGATGCAGAGGATGCCCGGGATATCGGAACCTGTGACGCGTGACCGGGACGGCTCTTGGGACCTGGTTCGGCCTGCCTCGTCGGCAGGCCGGACCGGGTCCCACGGACACGGCCATCCCGGAGCTGGTCGTCAAGAACTTCCGGGCTGCCCGGCAGCGGACCTCAGCAGAAGTGCCCCGGCCGCGAACAGCCCACGCCGGGCCGTTGAGGCGGGTTGTGGTCGTAGACACGGCGCGCCGAAGGAGCGCAAAGGAGTACGCCGGTCATGACCGTCCATGCCGCAGAACCCACGTCGGTCGTCCCGACCATGCCCGAGCGGAACCCGTAGGCGCTGCGCGCGGCGATCACGCAGCACGCTCCCCAGCTGCTTCCCGACTTCGACGAGCACTGGAAGTGGGCTGTCGCCGACGCGTACGACATCAGCACCGTGCCCGCGTTCATGGCCCGCTGGTGGGGTGAGTACGCCATCGCCCGCGATCCCGGACAGCAACCGGCGGCGATGGCGTAAAGGATCACCAGTGGGGACAGCCATGGCCCATCGAAGGCAGCCTTGGCCCTCAGCCGTACGCGTAGTTTCGGAGCGTTCGAGCATCGGCGCAGTGCCGAAGGGCCCTCTCGGGCAAGCCGCAACGGGGGCCTGCAGACACGGAGTTCGTCAGGCGCTCACGGCAGCGGCGAGGAAGACCGGGTAGAGCACGCCCAGGGAGCCGGTGGCGAGGCCGATGGCGCACTGGCCTTGGTTGAGCTTGCGGGCCAGGCCGAGGAGGTGTGGGAGAGCGCGGCACTGCCCTCCCGACAGCCGTCCTTCCGCTGGTAGATGGTGCCCTCGCCGCAGGCGGAAATCCTTTCCGTCAATCTTGGTTACGAGGTAGAAATGTGAGTGGGCGCACGGGAGTTGTGCGCCTGGTGTGAACTGCAATATGGGGGACATCGCGTGAGCACGCACCATCACATACGGCGGCGCAGAACCGCAGGACTGGCCCTGGTGCCCTGCCTGGCCGTTCTGGCCGGGGTTCTGCTGCCTGCGCCCGTTGCGTTCGCAGCGGACTCGCGGGGGAGGTCGTCCGTCGATGACCACGAGATTCGCTGGGAGGACGGGACCAGGTTCGACGATGCGCGGAAGTGGGCCGCCACCGCCTGGTACAACGACGACTACAACCTGAAGAAGGTCAAGATCGCTCCGGACGCGTGGAACACGATCACTGACCTGGAGTGGCAGGACGATACCCGTAAGGACGTCTCCTGGGTGGCGCAGTGGCGCGGCAAGAGGGGCGCCGACTCAATCGTCATGAACAGGGCATTCCTTGACGACGGGAAGAAGTTCGGCAGCAAGGCTTGGCGGCGCAAGGCAGCAGCGCATGAGATGGGCCACGCACTCGGTCTCGGCCACAAGGCCAACGGCACGCTCATGTCGAAGACCATCGACTCCATCCCGTCCAACGCGCGCCCGACTACGACCGACCGTAACGGCTACCACAACCTCTGGGACTGATGACCTTGAAGCGGAAGGCTGTTCTCATCGCTGCCGGTGCTGTTCTCGCGGTGACGATCGGCGTCGCCGGTACCGCCGTCTACCAGCACGAAAACGAGCGCGACGCGGCCTCCGCGTCCGGGATGGAGCTGACCTATAACGCCGACTTCTCCGACGACGCCAACCTCGCCGGTGAAGCCGAAGACCTCTTCTACGGCAAGGTCACGGCTCTGAAGGGCCAGAAGGACCTGGGTATCGGTGCCGAGACTCAGTACGCCGTAGAGGTCCAGCGCGTCTTCAAGGGCGACGTGACCGGCACCATCGTTGTCAACCAGCAGGGTGGCAAGGACGCGGACGGCAACATCGTCGATCTGCCCGACGGTGATGCCCTGATCCAGGTAGGCAGCCGTTACTTGTTTGCGACGAAGTACAACTCGGACCAGAAGTTCAACACCGTGATCCCTGTATACGGGGATGTGCCGATCCCGAACACGGAGGCCGACGCTCCCGGTTCCCCGGATGCGAACGGTGACGGACAGTCCACCATGTCCGACCGGTGGGTGGCCGCAGTGCAGGACCAGAACGACCTGTCGACGGCGCCGCCGGCCGACGAGCCAACGGAGGAACCGGCCGACGACCCGACCCCGGAGGCGTCCCCCACAGAAAGCTCTTGAGTACGGCGGAACCGGGCTGGTCCTCCCCGCCCGGTTCCGTCTGGTGAGGAGCGGTGCTTCCCCCGCCGGGTTCAGCGGATGCCTTCGTCCATCAGCACGTAGAGCAGGCCGACGAGGGCGCCGCTGCTGACGATCTCGCGCCGATCGATCATGCCCCGGATGTTGGCCAGCGGAATCCACTCGATCCGGTCGGACTCGTTCTTCGGCGGTGTGCCCGACGGGCTGCCTCTGTGCGCCCACGTTCGTGGCCGTACCGTCCTCGGCCGGTACGCCGAGCTGGCAGGATGGAGGAACGGCGAGGGAGTCCCGGTGACGTCCGGACTTCGCAGAGTAACCGGCCGGCGGGCCGGGCGGACGTGGTGGGAGCGACCGATGGCCAGGGGCAGCAATGTCGTGCTGAGGGATGTCCTCGATATCAAGGAGGATGCCCACGCCGGTGACTTCAAGGTCGCCCTGGCCGACGGCTTCGGCGATGCCCAGGCCGGGTCGGTGGCCGACTACGTGGTCACCGAGCAGCTGGCGAAGGAGTTCGACAAGGCGCTGCGGCTGGTACGGGGCGCCGTGCGGAAGAACGCGTCGTACGCCGCCTATCTGCACGGCTCCTTCGGCGCCGGTAAGAGCCACTTCCTGACCGTGCTGCACGCCGTGCTCAACGGCGACCCGGCGGCCAGGGCCAAGCCCCGGCTGCGCGAGGTGGTCGGGGAGCACAACGACTGGCTGCCCGGCAAGAAATTCCTGATGGTGCCCTACCACCTGATCGGCGCCGCCAACCTGGACTCCGCGCTGCTCGACGGTTACGTCAGGGCCGTGCGTGCCGAGCATCCGGACGCGCCGACCCCGGCGGTCTACAAGTCGGACGCGCTGCTGGCCGACGCCCGGGCGATGCGGGAGTCGCTCGGCGACGAGGCGTTCGCGCGGCTGCTGCCCACCACCGGTACCGCCGCGCCCGCCGCGCCCCGTACGCCCGTCGCGGATGACGGCCTGGCCCCTGTCGGTGACGGCCTGGCCCCCATCGGCACCGCCACCGCCGACGGCGGCCTGGCTCCCATCGGTTCCGCCACCGCCACCCCGTGGACCGGTGCCAAGCTCGACGCCGCCTTTGCCGCACCCGCCGACGACGAGGGCCGCAAGCGCCTCGTCTCCGCGCTCCTCAGCGGTCCCATGAAGTCGTACGCCACCGGCAAGGCCGACGACGTGCGTGCGTTCGTATCGCTGGACGACGGGCTCAGCGAGATCAGCAAGCACGCCCGGGCGCTCGACTACGACGGCGTCGTGCTCTTCCTCGACGAGCTGATCCTCTGGCTCCAGGCCCGGATGCGGGACCGCACCTGGGTCAACGAGGAGATCCAGAAGCTCGTCAAGCTCATCGAGTCGGGCAACGCCGCCCGGCCGGTGCCGATCGTCTCCTTCATCTCCCGGCAGCGCGACCTGTCCCAGCTCGTCGGCAAGGACATCCTCGGCTCCGACGTACAGAACATGGAGCAGGCGCTCCAGTACCTCCAGGAGCGCTTCGAGGTCATCAACCTGGAGGACCGCAACCTCCCGGAGATCATCAAAGAGCGGGTGCTGAAGGCGAAGCCCGGCCAGGAAGAGGTCCTGGAAGGTGCCTTCGCGGGCATCGACCGGTCGAACCAGCAGGTCAAGGACATCCTGCTGGACGACCAGGGCGCCACCAGCGCGAACTGGGACGACTTCCGTGCCGTCTACCCGCTCTCCCCGGCCCTGCTGAACGTGCTCGTCGCGCTGTCCGGCGCACTCCAGCGTGAACGCAGCGGGCTGAAGCTGGTCCAGCAGCTGCTGGAGAAGAACGCCGACGCCCCGCTCGGGCAGCTCATCCCGCTCGGCGACCTGTGGGACATCCTCGTCGACGGCACCGGGGCGGCCTTCACCGAGCAGCTCAAGCGCGAGTCCGACGCCGCCGAGAAGTTCCACGTCAAGGCCCGGGCACACCTGCTGGCGCAGTACGGCCGGGCGGACCACCCCGACTTCCTCGCGGACGACCGGTTCGTCAAGACGCTGCTGCTCGCCGCGCTCGCCCCCGACGTCCCCGCGCTGCGCAGGCTCACCGGCGCGCGGCTGGCCGCCCTCAACCACGGCTCCGTACGGTCGCGGACCGTCCCGCCCGGCGACAAGGTCGCCGACAGGATGCAGGCGCTGCGCGGCACCTTCCACAGCGAACTGCTCGCCGAGGGCCACAGCGATCCGGTGTTCTCGCTGCACCTGTCCGACCTGGACATCGAACCGCTGCTCGACGCCGTCGCCGGTGAGGACAGGGTCGGCGTGCGCCGGGTGTGGGTGCGCGACCGGCTGTGGGAGCTGTTCGGCGTCAAGGACAGCCTGATCGTCGAGAAGGAGATCGTCTGGCGGGGCACCCGGCGCACCGCGGAGTTCGTGTTCGGCAACGTACGCGATCCGCGCGAGCTGGCCGACGAGCACTTCACGCCGTCCGACAGCGCGCACGTCCGCTTCGTCGTCGACTACCCCTGGGACGACGACGACCGCCGCTATCCCAGCGACGACTACCAGCGGGTGAAGGAGCTGGAGAAGAACGGCCTGTCCGCCGCCACCCTGGTCTGGCTGCCCGACTTCTTCTCCGAGCAGCGCAAGGCCCAGCTCGGCCGGCTGATGCGGATCAACTTCCTGCTGGAGCGCAACCGGCTGGACGAGTACACCCGTACCTACGCGCCCGACGACCGGGTCAAGGCCCGGCGCCAGCTCGAAATCGGCCGGGACACCCTGACCCACACCCTCGTCACCTCGCTCGGCGAGGTGTACGGCATCTCCGCGCCCAAGGAAGGCACCAAGGCCGCCGAGGTCGTCGAGGGCCGTCATGTGCTCTCGCTCCTGCCGCAGTTCCCGCGCCCCGAGCTGGAGGGCGGCAAGCAGTTCACGGACAACGTGCTGCACCTCGCCGACGGGATGTTCGGCACGCTCCACCCCAAGCACCCCGACTTCGGCCCCGACCGCCACGGCCAGCGCAAGGCCGTCACCCCGGCCGAGCTGCGCACCACCCTGGAGTGGATCACCCGCGCCATGGACGACGGGGGACGCGTGGAGGTCGACCGCAACCAGGTGGCGACCGTCAAACGCATCGTCGAACCCCTGGAACTCGGCACGGTCCACGACGGCCCGCTCGTCCTGCGCGCCGACTGGCGTGCCCGCATCAACCAGGCCGCCGCCCAGAACCAGGAGCGCGACGACCTCTCCGTCGAGGACATCCGCCGCTGGATCACCGAGGAACCCCTCGGCTACTCCGGCCTCGACAAGCAGACCACCAACCTGCTGATCGCCGCCTACGCGCTGCTGGACGACCGTGCCTGGGTGCTCCACTCCGGCTCCGAGAGCGTGGCCCCCGACTTCATGTCGATCGGGCCCGGCTGGAGGCTGCGCGCCCAGCCGCTGCCCGGCATCGACGAGTACGAGAAGGCCAGGGACCGTGCCGCGCACCTCTTCGGTGTGTCCGCCAAGCCCCACCCGTACGCGCGCAACGTCAACCAGCTGGCCGCCGACGTGCACGAGAAGGCGGCGAAGTTCGAGAAGGACGTGTCGGGTGTGCGCGGCGCACTGGACCGGCACGCCGAGCTGGTCGGCCTCGGCTCCGGCACCGCGGTACCGCGTACCGCGATGCTGCGGGACGCCGCGGCCGTGCTGGCCCGGCTCGGGCGGCACGGCAGTGACGCGACCGCCCTGGTCAAGGAACTTGCCGCGGTCACCCACCAGACCCCCGCCCGGGAACTGGCCCACACCATGGAAAGCGCCGAGGGCGTGCTCGCCGCCCTGGATGCCACCGACTGGCCCGTGCTGAAGCGCGTCCAGAGCCTCCGTGACCGGGAGGACAGCGTGGGCGACCGGGCCGGGCGGCTCTTCGACCACATCGCCGAGACCGTCCACGCATCGGAGTTCGAGCGGCCGCTGGCGCCCGTGCTCCGCGAGGTGCGGTCGGCGGCGATGGGCATCTTCGACGCCGCGCTCCAACTGGAACGGACGGTGCCGCTGCCGCCGGCCCCCGCGCCGGGACCCGAAACGGTTTCCCTCACCGAACACGGCAGCCCGGCGGTGTCCTCGCGCCAGGAACCGTCGGCCGGTCTGTCGGCGGGCCCCGCGGAAACCGAGTTCCTGTGGCCCGCACCGGGGCCCACGACCGGGTCCGCGGCCGAAGAGGCGACCGCGGCAGTGCCCGGCCCCCGTGCCGCCCGACGGATCGTCCAGGCCGGAACGAGCGGCCTGGAGACACTGCTCGCCGGTGAACTGGCCGCGGTACAGCAGGAGATCGAGGACTTCCGCGCCGGGAACCCCGACACACCTGTGGAGATCATCTGGCGGGCGGTCGACGCCGGTGGTCAGACCGGCGATGCGACGGTACCGGGCCCCTCGGGCGGTCCCGGTTCCGCCAGCGGTTCCGGTTCTGCCGGCGGTTCCGGTTCTGCCGGCGGTTCAGGCGGCCTCGGAGCCGGGACGGAAGGGCACCGCTGATGGGCACTCGCCCTGCCGTGGGCCGACGCGCCATCGAAGTCCTGCTGCAAGCGGAACTCCCGGACGCCGGAGGCCGGAGGCTCGTTCTCGTCGACGCCACCTACGAAGGCCCGGGGCAGGGCGCCGAGTTCACCCTGCGCGTCGCGGACACGAGCCGCCGGGTCCGGATCACCGACCAGGACTCCCCGCTCGGCATCGCCGACGCCTGGCAGCGCCACAGCACCGAGGACGACCCGGAGGGCGACAGCGTCCTCGTCGTCACCGGGGCGGTCCCCGCCGATCAGCTCGGCTGGGACCTGCGGGCCCATGCCGTCCGCCACCGGCCGCTGGCCGTCGACCGCGCCGAGATCGTCAAGCAGCTCTTCGGCGCCACCGATGTCGACCCCCGGATGGCCGGTGAACGCTGGCTCCTGGACGCGCTGCTGGAAGCCGAACCGGCCGACGGCTGGCCCCGCGCCGGAGCCGTCCTCACCCGCGACCGGGCCGTACGCACTCTCCTTGCCGCACGGCTCGGACTGGGCGACACCACCACCGACACCCTCGACCTCGACGCCGACACGCTGTTCGCCTGGACGCGTACACCCACCGGCCCCGCACGCTACGCCGCGCTGCCCGTCGCCGAACGGGACGGGCTCAGCGACTGGCTCCTGCGGACCGTCGGACCGGCCGCACCCACCCTCCTGGCCCTCGCCGCAGACGGACGCGGCGCGGACGCTCTGCCGCTCGGCGCACTCGCATCCGCCGCGCTGGCCTCCGCCACGCCGGAATCCACGGGATTCGCGCTCGGTACCCTCTTCGGCCCGGCGCTCGCCTCCTTCGACGCGCTGCGGCCGTTCGCGGACGCCGTCACCGGAGTCCTCACTCGCTGGATCGCCGAGGCCGAAGGCCACGGACCGCAGCGGGCCGACGCCCGCGACCGGGTTCTGGACATCATCTTCAGTGCTGTGGGGCTCGCCGACGTCGCAGGGCTCGGCCCCCTGTCGGGAAACGAC